>CAIZKT010000803.1:0-3170 GCA_903933565.1 uncultured Victivallales bacterium
CAAAGCTGTGTCAAGCCACAGCAGTCCAAAGCTCGGCCTGTCGGCCAGCGCAGTCTGGAACTGAGTCCGGGCCGCGCGCCGGACTCTTTGGACTGCGGCGGCTTGACGCCGCTTTTGCGCAGTCTGGAACTGAGTCCGGGCCGCGCCCGCGCCAGCAGGCATGGCGAAACTCACTTCGATTCGGGCTCGGCAAACGTCCCGGCGAACTCCAGCCAGTCGAGGATCAGCCAGTCGCCGCCGACGTTGTCCAGCGCCAGCCGGTGCGGACCGGCGGGAATGGGGAACGTCACCGTCCGGTCATACTCTGGCCCATCGCTATTCTTGCCGTCCAGATCGGGGAGTTCGAGCGTTTGCGGCGCCTCGTCATCAATGCGGACGCTGAGCCTCGCCCCGGCGGTGGCCACGGCGCGGACGCGGAGGCGCAGCTCGGCCGGCCCCAGGGCGTGCAGCGTGAACACGGGCGGCTGGCGCAGGTGCGTGTGCAACCTCCCTTGCAGGTAGCCATTCAACGCCTCCCCGGAACCGACCAGCCCGCCCGGCAGGACGCGGAAGTCGGCCCGCGCCGGTCGGGCCCAGCGCTTCACCGGCCACAGGCGAGTCGGATCGGTCACCCCGGACAGGTCGGGCTCCGCCCCGTAGCGCAGTAGCACCACGCTGTACGCTTGCAGCCCGGGCAACGTCACCTCGGCCCGCCCTTCCACCAGACGGCAGGCGGCCGGAGACTCGCCTTCCGCATCGGGCGACACCCAGACGGCCGACGACGGCGCCGACGCCACCGGGAGCCGGATCACCACCGGGGCAGGCGCGGGGTGCAAGACGCCGTCGCGTACGTCGCGGTTGATGACATGCAGCACGAGCGTCTTCGGCGCGGCGCACCAGGTGGCCGCCAGGCTGAGGTTCGGCGTCGTGGTCTCCAGGCCAGCGCGTCCCAGCCAGCGGCTGTCCAGGTACAGGTCACGGTGCGTGGCGTAGAAGGCCGTTTGGCGAGCGATGGCGCGCAACGTGCCGTCGCGGCCGGCGTCGCAGCCGAAAGGTCCGAGCACGGGAAAGGCGAAGAAGGCGCCGGCCGCGTAGATCTCGGCGCCGCGGGTACGCATCCAGACCTCACGCTCCGCCGGAGAGACGGCAAGCCACGGAAACGGAGGCTCACCGAAGCCCCAGTCGTGGAAGAGCACCACCGGCAGCGGCCGCCCGTCGGTGGCCTGACGGCCCTGCACCACCAGCGAGCGCCAGTAGGATACCAGATCCTCCGACAGATCGATGTGGCCCGCGCGGGTGGCCCACTTGCCCCAGACCCCGAGGACCTGCAGGTCCACGTACGGCGCGATGCCGTTGGCGCTGATCAGCACCCGGCGCCCCCGCTCGGTCGCATAGCCGCGGATGCGGTCCGTCAGTGCTTTCCAGGCCCGGTCGTCGCGCCAGGCCCGGAAATCTCCCCAGGCCGCCGCCAGGGGGTTCTCCGCCGCCTGCGGCCGCGCCAGCAGCCCGCCCGCCCGCAGGTAGGCCCGGTAGTCGAACGAGGCCACGGTGCCAGCCGGACACAGCCCCCGGTCGGCCCGGTCGATGCCGAGGCTGGCCTTCCAGCGCGGGTCGTCGTCGGCCCAGTCGCGGGTCTGCGGGTTCACCTCGAGCAGGAACTGCCGGAAGTCCCGCAGCGAGTGATCGTCGTAGCCTTCCCGCTCGCTCAGGGCGGCCGTATGCTCGTCCATGAACAGGTAGTCCACCCCCGCGTCGATCTGTTCGCGGCACCAGCGGAAGAGGTAATCGAGATAGGCCGGTGACGACAGCGACCCGTGCCGTACGCCGGGCTGATTCCAGGCATCCACCAGGGTGCCGTCCGGGGCGCGGGTGGCCAGGTCCAGCACCTGCTCCGGCGTGAGTCCGTTCTCAGTGTCGTACAGAGCACTGCAGGTGATGCCGCCGCCAAACCGCGCGCCGAAGGCATGGGCCTGCTTTGGGAGCGCCTCCAGGCGAGCGAAGGGCGGTGCTTGGTTCCACTTGAACCAGGCCCGGATCATGACCTCCGAACCGGTCTTGCGGGCCAGCTCCAGGCTGTAGGCTGAAGGGGTGCCCTCGTTGATCGTGTAGACCACCGCCTCGCCGATCTCCGCCACCGGCGCCGTGCGCCGCAGGTGAGCCGGGAAGTCAGGCACAGGCTCGCTGCCCGCGGCGACCGCGGGCGCCAGCGGCCGATACCCGGCAATCAACCCCCGAGCCTGGGCCAGCAGACTCTCGAGCCGGGCCGCATCCGCGGCCTCGCCGGCGGGCGGGAAAGGCGCCAGCCAAGCCCAGCGCAGACCGCCCCCCACAGCCGTCGCTGGCGTGTTACCACTGTAGAGGAATAGCGCGCTCGCGTTGTGCCGCTGCAGGAAGCTGCTCGAGCCCTTCCAGGCAGCATCGTAGTCCACCAGAATGACCCCCAGCCCGACCCCGCGGGCCGCGGACCGCACGATCAGTCCCGGGTGTCCGGCCGCCAGCGCCGGGCTTGTGTCGCCCTGGCTGCCCCACGGCGAGACGCCCGCATAGGCCGGCAGCGGGTTGAGCTCCGCGATGCGCCCGGCATGGTACTGCCCCTCCTGAGACCAGAAGGCGTACCCGTCCCACGCCGTCGGCGCCAGTTGCAGCCGCGGTGGCGCCCAGAGCGAACCCTCGCCGCGGTCTTTCCCCTCAAGCTGCACCCCGACCAGCAGCCCCTCGTCGGTGCAGAGAAAGTGCAGGCCCAGGATGGCATCGCCCACGGGATTCAGCGCCACCCGCCCCGCGACCGCCAGCGCCGCCCCGACCGGCGCCTGTGCCCAGGTCACCGGCAGCCCGTTGGCGGTGCAGGCAGCAGCGGCTGACAGCAGCCCGAAGCTGAGCCCCGCAGTCGTGGTCGTAACCGCTTCCCAGGTGCCATCGGCGCGCCGCAACTCAAGGGTGATGTCGGCCGTGCCATCGGTGAAGGCGACGCTGTAGCCGGCCGCCTCGATGCAGAGGCGCCCACCCGCAGGCGAGGCGGTCGGGACGGCCGCGCTGGGAAACGCCGCCGCGACCAGGCCGAGGACAACCAGGCTGGCGAGACTAGGCTTGGTCATGTGGCGTGCTTCTCCTCTGGGAGCGCCGACCGTCGGGTCGGCTCTGGCCGCGCGCCGCGGCCGCTCCAACTCTTGTGGACCGCCCACGGCCTCGTG
>CAIZKT010000804.1:0-3627 GCA_903933565.1 uncultured Victivallales bacterium
CTCAAACCCATAACTATCCTATTCCCAGGGCGTTGCCCTGGGCTGGTATGGCCGCGCGCCTTCAGCGCTCCAGGCGGACTCCCTTATTGCACAGGTCGAAAAGAAACAGCCTTGCCGACAAGGCCAGACGGCTTGCCGACTTCAGCCCAGCGCCTACGGTAGGACCCTCAGCGCTGCGCCATGTCCAGGCCTGAAGCGACCGTACCCCGAAGGACAAAGGACTAGCGATGGATCCGATCCAGGATGCCTGCGTCACGTTCCGACGGATCACCCCGGCGGGGGAGAACTGGTTCTTCGGCTACTACGACAACCAAGCCTTTGCGCCGGACGATGAGCGGCACCTCGCCCATCGCGTGGCCTTCTGCGACCGTCTCCAGCAGCCTGGCGACGCCGCCGACCTGGCGGTCCTCGACCTGGCCGACGGCAGCGCCGAGGTCTTCGCCACGACCCGGGCCTGGAACTTCCAGCAGGGGGCCATGCTGCAGTGGGTGGGCGAGCGCCGCAACACCGTCTTCTACAATGCGGCGACCGCGGCGGGCGACTACCGGGGGATCGTCCACGACCTGGGCCGCCAGCGCGTCCGGGAGCTGCCCATGGCCCTGGCCGATCTGTCCAACGATGGCCGCCGTGGCCTGGCCATCAACTTCGACCGCGTCTTCGACTTCAGGCCGGGCTACGGCTACTGCCAGAAGCGTGATCCCTGGCTCGGCCAGCGCCATGCGACCGAGGATGGCGTCTGGCTGGTCGATGTGCCTCGTGCTCGTCTCCGGCAGGTGCTTTCCATGCAGACCCTTTGGGCGGCTATGGCGCACGCCTTTGCGGGTGCGGACTGCAAGATCTGCGTCAACCACATCACCTTCAACCCGACCGCGGAGCGCTTCGTGCTCCTGGCGCGCACCTTCCCCGAGGGCGACCTCAAGCGCTGGGCCACCACCGTCTTCGTCGCCGATCTCAAGGGCTGCCTGCAAGCGACGTTGGTGGATGCCGCGATGGCTTCGCACTACTGGTGGAGCGACGCGCGGCGGCTGCTGTTCTTCATGGCCGGCAACGCCGGCAACCAACTCTATGAAGTGGACGTCGAGACCGGGGCGCAAACCGTGATCGACGCGGCCTTCTTCAGCTCCGATGGCCACTGCAGCACCTCGCCCGATGGCCAGTGGCTGCTGTACGACAGCTACCCGCGCCAGGGCTACCGCTACCTCTATCTCTACAACCTGCCCCGGCGACAGGGCCTGACCCTCGCCGGGCTCTACGATCTGCCCGTCTCGGTGACCGACATCCGCTGCGACCTGCACCCACGCTGGAACCGGCAGGGCACCGGCATCTCGCTGGATGCCACCTTCGAGGGCTTCCGAGGCATCTACACCGTCGACCTGCAGGACGTCATGAAGGAACGCTTCAGCAGGGCCTGAGTCTCAGATGGCGTGCTGACGCTCTGCGCTACTGGAACTCGAGGGCGGCACCTGGACCGGCGGTGCTGGCGCCGACGGCATGTGGGACCTCAACTAAAGCGCCCGAGTCAACGGCTGCCGTCTCGATCGCTGGACGGCGCTTTCGGGCGGGTGCGAGGGCTGTCGACCACCCCGACGCCCAGGCGGTAGATGCGTGTCTCCAGCGGCGCTGCGGTCTTGGAGTCGAATACCATCAGCGCGTTCTCATCGTAGCTGTGCAGCAAGCCGGTGGCGAGGCAGAGGTAACGTACGACGGCGTTCAGAGGGACGTTGTTCAGCTTCAGGGTGACGGTGCCTTCGTTGAAAATCTTGAGGCCCGCCGGCGTGAAGCGGAACAACATGTTGAGGCCCTTCCCCTCGGGATCAGCCGTCTTCGACTGCTCTTTCAGAAACTCGAACACTTCCCGTGGCGAGGCGTCCTCCACGTCGACCGTGCGGATCAGGATCTTGGCAGCACGGCTCTCCACCGTGCCCGCGGCGGCCAGCCCGGCACAGAAGACAAGCAGCAGCACGGCCTCTCGCGTCTTCATCTTTACGCTGCCTTTCCAGGGAGCCACCAGGCTCCCCTATCACCCGATGATTCTACACCGTCGCCGCGCGAAGGCCAAGGGGGCGGCGGGCGGTTCCGAGAAAGAGCCCCCGCTAGATCTGGCAGGCGTCTGCCATGATGCTGCTTGCCGCCATGGAGCCCGCGATGCCATCGCCCGTTTCGGGCGGGTTCGCGGTATCCCCAGGTACGGCGGAAGCCCCGGCAAGGCCGGTGCGGACCGCCGGCTCCAGCGTGCCTACCACCCGGAAAAAGAAACAGCCCTGGGCGGCGGGTGTCCGTCGGCGGACCGTGATGCGTTCCGCCGTTCCGTATGGACACATCATTGGACGCCGGTCTCGTACGCAGCGACATTAGCGGCCACACCTCACGATCCAGGCCCGACGCGGGCCATCCGTTGAATGACGAAAGGCGACATGAACGCCCCCGACACCCCGGCACACGAGACCTGGGACCTCTGGCAGGACCGCGCCCACGAGCCCGCTCTCAACATGGCCCTGGACGAGGCGCTGTTACTGACCGCCGCGGCGCGGGCGCGGCCCCTGCTGCGCTTCTACGCCTGGGGCTGTCAGGCGGTGACCATCGGCTACGTGCAGCGTCACGCGGCGGCACCCGCCGGCTTCGCGGTGATCCGGCGGCTCACCGGCGGCGGCGTGGTGTATCACGACCATGACTTCACCTACACCGTCGTGGTGCCCGAGGGGCACTGGCTGACCGGTTTGGACCGCCTGCACAGCTACCGCTGGATCAATCGCAGCGTCCAGGCCGGACTCGAGCGCTGCCGCCTGAGGGCAGAGCTGGCCGCCGACGAGATCCCGCACCAGGTCGACCGCCTGACCATGGTCTGCTTCCAGAACCCCACCCGTTACGATGTGCTGCTGGCCGGACGCAAGGTCGCCGGCAGCGCCCAGCGTCGCACCCGCGCTGGCCTCCTGCACCAGGGCAGCCTGCACTTCGGCGCGCCGCTCCCCCTGCCACGCCCCCGCCTGGCCGAGGCGCTGATCGAAGGCTTCCGGGTCACCCTCAATCTCGACTTCGAACCCTTCACGCCAAACGCCAAAACCCTGGCGCTGGCCCAGCAGTTGGCCACGGAGAAGTATGGTTCGGACGCCTGGAACCAGCGGCGGTAGCGCCGCGGCGCTGACCGTTCGCCGCCGGCCGGCGATTCGGTTTCGCGAAAACGCCAGCCTCTGGCGCGCTAGGGCGGTTCTGGCGCTATGGTGGGAAGCCGTGGTTCACGGTTCGCGTGGGGGCGACGACGGGTACGATGGAGTGGCTTGCCTATGACACCCAGAGAGATCGTTTCGGCGACGATCGAGTTTCGCGGTCCAGAGCGGCTGGCACGCTCCTTTCCCGGAGAGTACGGCAGCGACTTTACCAGCTGCAGCATGGATCCCAACCCTGACGGCCGGCCGGGCAAGGGCGTCGACGAGTGGGGGGCGGTGTGGGAGAACATTGGGGTGTGCCGTCTCGGTGAGGTCAAGGAGTTCCCGTTGCGGGAATGGGCTGATCTCGACCGCATCAAGATCCCGGACGTCACCGAACCCCGGCGCTGGACGCATCTCGAGGGCATCCGCGAGCGTTCGGGGGATCGTTACCTGCTCTGCAACGGCATCTCCCTGTACGAGC
>CAIZKT010000805.1:0-3615 GCA_903933565.1 uncultured Victivallales bacterium
AACGCCCCTTTGGGGCTGAATACCACGGCCCATCCTTGTTGCACAGGTCGAAAAAAACCGGCGCAAGGAACTGCCCATCGAGCAGAAGGAGAGCCGCAAGTGGCTGGTCAGCTACCGGGCCGTGGCCGCGGCCCAGGCTCTGTGCCCCGCCACCATGCTGGTCAGCGTCGGCGACCGCGAAGCCGACATCTACGAGCTGTTCCACGAAGCGCGCCGCGACCCGTGCGGTCCCCGGCTGCTGGTGCGTGCCGAACGCAGCCGCAACCGTCGGGTCGAACAGGAACACCTTTGGGAGCGCCTGGTAGCCGAACCGGTGGCGGGGTTGCTGCCGGTGAAAGTCTCGCGCAAAGGCGGGCGGCCCGCCCGCCTCGCCACCACCGAGGTCCGGCATGCCCGCGTCGTGCTCGTACCGCCCAAAGACTGCACCCTGCCGCCCGTCGAGGTGTGGGCGGTACAGGCGCGCGAAATCGCCCCTGCGGCTCACGTCAAAGAGCCGATCGACTGGATGCTCCTGACCACGGTGCCAACCGATACCTTCGCGGCGGCCTGCGAACGTCTGGGCTGGTACAGCCGCCGCTGGGGCATCGAGGAGTACCACCGGGTCCTGAAGAGCGGCTGCCGCATCGAGGATCGCCAGCTCGACGACCTCGGCAGCCTGGAGTCGTGCTTGGCCATCGACCTGGTCGTGGCCTGGCGCGTATGCTGCGCTGACCAAGGCCGCCAGGGAGACCCCGGACGCCTCCTGCGAACCGCTCCTCAGCCGGGACGAGTGGGAGGCCGTCAGCGCCTGGGCAACGCGAAAGCAGCCGCCCAGGCAGCCGCCGGAGCTGCGCCAGGTCGTCCACTGGGTCGGTAAACTGGGGGGCCATCTGGGGCGCAAGGGCGACGGCGAACCCGGCACCGTGTGTCTGTGGCGCGGACTAGCCCGCGTACCCTACCTGGCCGAAGGCTGGTCCATGCATGCGGCCATCCATCCGGCCAGAGTCGGCCCATAGTCGGCGGTGTCAAGTGTGGGTAAGGGTCAGCGGTCGTGGGGTCGGGTTGCGCCGTACTGGCCAGCCCCTATAGTGACGCCGTTGCCCCGCACGCGGGCTGCCTCAGGCGAAGGCGCCCGTATGAAGAGGAACCCATGCGCCACGACCCGCTAACCCCGGCTGAGCGAAGCGAGAGGATGTCCCGGGTCCGTTCAGTCGATACCAAGCCGGAGATGCGCGTCAGGCGTCTGGTCCATGGAATGGGGTACAGGTACCGGCTACATGTCAGGACGCTGCCGGGCCTCCCAGACCTTGTTTTCAGGTCACGCAGGAAGGTCATTTTCGTGCATGGGTGCTTCTGGCATCAGCACGGGTGTAGCCACTATCGGATGCCGAGGACAAGGCGCCGTTTCAGGGAGCCCAAACTTGCGTCAAACGCGGAACGTGACAGAGTATCACTGATACGGCTTGCGCAGGACGGCTGGGGTGTGCTGGTGGTCTGGGAATGCCAGACCCGGAACGCGGACGAGTTGAGGCGCGTGGTAGCGGAGTTCATGGGCGCAGTATGAAGACCTTCAAGTCGGTCGAGTTGTTCTCGGGGGCGGGCGGTCTTGCCCTCGGCTTGGAGAGCGCCGGTTGGCATCACTTGGCGCTGGTCGAGCGCAACGAACACGCCTGTGCCACGATCCACCTTAACGAGTCGCGGCAGCACCCGCTGGCGAGGAACTGGCGGCTCTACTCGGAAGACGTTCGCGGCATCAAGTATTCCCAACTGGCAGAGTCGGTCGACCTAGTGGCTGGCGGACCACCCTGCCAGCCGTTCTCCTTAGGGGGCAGGCACCGCGCCTTCAATGACTCCCGCGATATGTTCCCCGAAGCCGTTAGGGCCGTGCGGGAGCTTCGCCCTCGGTGCTTTGTGTTTGAGAACGTCAAGGGGCTTCTGCGAGAGAGTTTCGCCACCTACTTCAACTACATCGTGCTGCAGTTGTCCTATCCCGATGTTTCCAGGAAGCCCGACGAGGGCTGGCCGGACCACCTCAGTCGCCTTGAGCGCGTGCATACGGGTGCGGCTGAAATCGGTCTGTCGTACCGCGTCCTGTACCGGCTTCTGAACGCTGCCGAGTACGGCGTTCCGCAGTTCCGCCACAGGGTGTTTGTGGTCGGTTTCCGTTCGGACCTTGGGACCGAGTGGAGCTTCCCAGAGCCCACGCACTCGATGGACCGTCTCCTGTGGGACCAGTGGGTCTCCGGCCGGTACTGGGACGAGCACCGCATAGCGAAACGTGACCGGCCCAAGTGCCCGGAACGTCTGACCCGCCGCGCGGCGCGTCTGGCTGCGGATTTCTGCCTCCTGCCACCACCCGGCGAACGTGCCAAGACCGTCCGTGACGCCTTGACGGGCTTGCCCGATCCAAAGGACGCAGGGCATGTCTTCGCCAACCACGAGTACCGCCTCGGAGCCAGACCGTACCCAGGTCACACAGGAAGCCCCCTCGATGAACCCAGCAAGGCGCTAAAGGCGGGAGACCACGGCGTTCCAGGAGGCGAGAACATGATGGCGCTGCCGGATGGTACATGCCGCTACTACACGGTACGAGAGAGCGCGCGAATTCAGACGTTCCCGGACGACTATGTCTTCAGCGGCTCTTGGACGGAAGCCATGCGGCAAATCGGCAACGCGGTTCCCGTGAAGCTGGCCGAAGCCGTTGGGGCAAGCATCCACAGGCAGGCGGAGTGAGGCAGCATGGCGCCGGACGCGATCCCCAGAATAGCCCCGTTCAACCCACTGGACAAAAGGAACCTCGGGGAGAGCGTTGCCGACGCGATGCTCCTCCAGCCGGTTGGCCCGATGCCACCGAGCCCGTTCATAGGCGCGGGCATTTACGCGATCTACTACACCGGCGATTTCGTTCTCTACGAGCGTATCGCAGAGAGGAACCGAGACGGCAAGTTTGGCTGGCCTATCTATGTCGGGAAAGCGGTTCCCGCCGGGGCGCGCAAGGGCGGCTTTGGCCTGGGGGAGGATCCCGGCCAAGTCATGTACGCGCGACTGTGCCAACACGCGTCGTCTATCGAGCAGGCCAGCAATGTAAAGCTGGGCGATTTCTACTGTCGGTACCTCGTCGTTGAGGATATTTGGATCCCCCTTGCGGAGTCGCTTCTGATTTCCATGTTCTCGCCCGTGTGGAACCGCAAGATTGACGGGTTTGGAAACCACGACCCAGGGAAGGGACGCGCCAATCAGCAGCGGTCGCCGTGGGACGTCATCCACCCTGGGCGCACGTGGGCCGAGAAATTACCGCTCCCCTCGGTGAGCGAGCAGGGCATAAGGGACGGCGCTCAAGCGTACATCGCCGGTGTCCCCCATGAGGTGCAACCCCAAGACGGGCCGGCGGACGCCTAACAGATATTGGGGTCAACCCTCGACTTCTAGCCTTGTATTGACAAAAATATGCCACGCGAGGCGTCCCATCCTTAGTCCTTCGTTCCCAACAAAACCCGACCTGTGCAATAAGGGAGTCCGTCTGGAGCGCTGAAGGCGCGCTGCCATACCAGCCCAGGGCAACGCCCTGGGAATAGGACGGTTATGGGTTTGAGCCCTGTAGGGGCGAGCTATCTGCCATACCTCCGCACCGAGGCC
>CAIZKT010000806.1:0-2156 GCA_903933565.1 uncultured Victivallales bacterium
GCAGGCAGGCGGCGGAGGAAAAGGCCAGGCTCGAGGAACAGCTCCGGCAGGCGCAGAAGCTAGAGTCTGTGGGGCGACTAGCAGGCGGCGTGGCCCACGATTTTAACAACCTGCTCATGGGCATGATGAATCACGTCGAGCTCTGCCGCGACGAGCTGCCGCCAGGACACCCCGCGCGCTGCTACCTGGACGAGATCACCCACGACGCCCAGCGCTCGGCGGCTATCACCCAACAACTCCTCGCCTTCGCCCGTAAGCAGGTCATTACGCCTAAGGTGCTGGACATGAATGACGTCCTGGCGGGCATGCTCAAGATGCTGGGGCACCTGATGGGCGAGGACATTGCCTTGATCTGGATGCCGGGCGCGCCCCTGTGGCCGGTCAGTATCGATCCTGGCCAACTCGACCAGATTCTGGCGAACCTCTGCGTCAATGCCCGTGACGCCATCGCCGGGGTGGGCAGAGTTACCATCGAGACCGCGAATACCAGGTTGGACCAGGCTTACTGTGCCACGCAGCCGGAGGCGGTGCCCGGCGACTACGTCCGGCTGGCGGTCGGCGACAGCGGCTGCGGCATGAGCGAGGACGTGCTCGCCCACATCTTCGAGCCCTTCTACACCACCAAGGAGGTGGGCAAAGGGACCGGCCTGGGGCTGGCCACCGTGTACGGTATCGTCGAACAGAACCACGGGCACATCGCGGTCCACAGCGAGGTGGGCAAGGGGACAACCTTCCATCTCTATCTGCCACGCGCGGCCGCGGCGGCCCCTGCGGGAGCGGTTGCCGTAGCTCCGGTCGCACTGCCTCGCGGCACCGAGACGATCCTGGTGGCCGAGGACGAGAAGTCTGTTCGTGTCACCTCGTGTCGTTTTCTTGAACTGCTTGGCTACACCGTACTGGCGGCGGCAACGCCGACGGAAGCACTGCGCCTGGCTGGCGCGCATACCGGCCCGATTCATCTGCTCCTGACCGATGTGATCATGCCCGGCATGAACGGACCGGACCTGGCCGGGCTGCTTGCCGAAGGACGTCCCAAGCTGAAGTGCCTGTTCATGTCGGGCTATACCGCCGAGGTGATGATGCGCCGAGGCATGCTGGGCGCTGGCAGGCCGTTCCTGTCCAAGCCCTTCTCCCGGGACGACCTGGCTCGCAAAGTGCGTGAGATGCTGGACCTATAGGAGCCGCGGTCCGGCCGTCGGCGGCTGGCGCCAAAGAATCGAGGGAGTGGACCGATCATGAACGAACTTCGAATCGGCTGGGCGTCCCGCGAGGTGTCGACGGACAAACCCATCGACATCCCCGGACAGTTCCACATCCGGGTCTCGCAGGGCGTAATCGATCCGCTCACCGTCACCGCCCTGGTGGTCGACAACGGCAGCGATCTCGCCGTCTTTTTGTCGGCCGACTTGGTGTGGATAAGCCCGTACTTGGTCGAGGAAGTCCGGGGAAAGGTCGCAACCCTCATTCCCGACTTCCCGGTTGACAAGATCCTGATGAACTGCACGCACACCCACGCAGGTGCAAGCTACTACACGAGCAGCTCTGGGATGTCCACCCCCAGCGAAGTCCCCCATAACGGCATCGAGATCGCGTCTAGCGACGAGTACCGCGACTTCCTTTCCACCCAGGCCGCCGAAGCGGTCGCCGAGGCCTTCCATCGGCGCACCGCCGGCGGGATAACCTACGGCTATGGCTACGCGGTCGTCGGGCACAGCCGTCGGGTCGTCTATTTCGATGACCTCTCGAAGCGTCCCGGCGTCGCGGGGCGTCCCGGCATGATCGTCGCAGGGCATGCGGCGATGTACGGCAATACGGACGATGGCCATTTCAGCCACTACGAAGCCGGCGCCGACCACATCGTCAACCTGCTCTACACCTTCGACCAGAACAACCAGCTCACCGGCGCGCTCGTCAATGTGCCCTGCCCCTCGCAGAACTCGGAAAGCGAATGGCGTCTTTCCGCCGACTACTGGCATGACGTGCGCGTCGCCCTCCACCAGAAGTATGGAAACCTCTTTCTGCTGCCCCAGTGTGCCGCCGCCGGGGACCTGGCGCCACGCATTCTCCACTACAAGAAGGCACAGGAGCGCCGCTTCCGCCTCAAGTACGGCCCGGACAACCCGGACGCGGCGCGCGAACTTTCCGCACGCAAAGAC
>CAIZKT010000807.1:0-2694 GCA_903933565.1 uncultured Victivallales bacterium
CGGGGACCGCCGGCACCAGGGGGGACGGTCGAGCCGACCGCTGCTCCCCGCCTGGCGCCCGTCTGGCGCGAGGCGGACCGTCGGCTCCAGTGTGCCTACCACCCGGAAAAGGAAACCGCCCAGCTCCCACCCCGCCGCGGGAGTTGTCGCAGCGTGGAAGGTGATCCATAGTTCTCTCGATGCCGACGGGTTCATCCTCACGACCCCGTCGGCCATCTTACCAACCCGAGGAGGCCAATCGCCATGACGGACAAACTGACGGCTGCGCAGGTCGCGCAGATCGAGGCCGCTCTGGCCAGGGGGGAAAAGATCTCTGCCATCAAGCTCTACCGGGATTTCACCGGTGTGGGCCTGAAGGAATCGAAGGAGGTCATCGATCAACGGTCGGGCGAATTGCTCCAGCGCGACCCGGTCACCTACGCCAAACTGGCGAAGCGCGGCAGCGGCTGCGCCTCGGTCATCGCCCTCGGGCTGGCGGCTGCGGCCGTTGCCTTGTGGGTGTGGCGGTCGGCCATCACGCAGATCCCGGCCGCTCGTTGAGGATCGGCACGCCCAGCGCCAGCAGGGCCTCGATCCAGCCCTCGACGGTCTCCCGCGTCGGCGCCTCTGCCCGAGCCCGTTCGTCCGGGTTTACCCCGAGACGCTCCAGCTTGCCCTCGCCTAGGCGGTGGTAGGGCATGATCTCAAAGCCGACGGCGCGCGGCAGGCAGCGGGCCAGTCGCGCCACCCCGGCAAAGTGTTCCGGAATATCGTTGAGCCCGGGAATCAAGGGCAGCCGTACCAGCACCGCCGCTCCGCCGTCATGCAGCCGTTGCAGGTTTTCGAGGATGCCTTCATTGGGCACGCCGGTGAGCTGCCGGTGGCGCTGCGAGTCGGTCTCCTTCACGTCGTAGAGAAACAGATCGATGAAGGGCCGGATACGCTCAAGCTGCTCGTAGGGCGCGAAGCCGCTGGTCTCGATGCAGCAGTGCAGGCGCTCCGCTTTGGCGCGCTCCAGCAACTCCGCGCAGAAGTCGATCTGCAACAGCGGCTCGCCGCCCGAGAGCGTCATGCCGCCCCCGCTGGTCTCGTAGAAGGGCCGGTCTTTGAGCACCTCGTGCAGCACCTCCTCGACGCCCATCTCGCGGCCGATCATCTCGAGCGCCTCGGCGTAGCATTTTTCGGTGCAGGCGCCGCAGACCTTGCAGGCCTGCCGCGCGAGCGTGTGCCGCTCCGCCTCCAGATGATGCGCCTGCTGCGGACAGCGCTGAAAACAGAAGCCACAGCCGATGCAGCGGTCCGGCGAAAACGAGAGTTGCGGCGTGCGCAGATTCGACTCGGGATTGTGACACCAGCGACAGCGCAACGGACAGCCCTTGAGGAAGACCGTCGTCCGGATGCCAGGGCCATCATGAATGCTGAATTTCTGAAGGTCGAAGACCGTGCCGGTCATGATCACCCCGCCTGAGTTCACCGTCGACGCCCGCCTCAACCCGCCATCAGCACTGCCGCATTCCCGGCCACGCCGAGCTCATCGCGGAGCTGCTCGATGGCGGCATGGTAGACGCCCTCGGCGGCAGCCTTGGGGTCGTTGACCTTCAACGCCGCTTCGTAGGGTTGCCGTATGGCGGTGCCGATGTTGATCTTGGCGATGCCGTTACGGATGGAGTCCTGCAGGAACTCGCGCCGGATGCCGCTGCCGCCGTGCAACACCAGCGGAATGCCCACTGCCTCCCGGATGGCCGCCAGATGCCGGAGGTTCAGCCGGGCCGGCGTCTTCTTGTCAGCCCGGGCAGCCGTGATGGCGCCATGGACGTTGCCGATCGCCACCGAGAGCCAGTCCACCCCGGTCTCGCGCACAAAGCGTAACGCTTCGGCGACGTCCGTGAAGCCGCGCCCACTGGCGAACAGTTCTTCATACGGCGGCAGGGGCCCGGCTTCGTGACCCAGCACCGCGCCCAGTTCGGCCTCGACCGGGAGGCCGGCCGCGTGCGCCAGGTCCACCACCCGCCGGGTGACGGCAATGTTCTCCGCCAGAACCAGACGGGAACCGTCCACCATCACCGACTCGTAACCGGCCGCAATCGCCCGGCCGATCACCTCCATGTAGTCAACCGGGAGCTGGTCCTCGTCAATGACCGGGCAGTGATCCAGGTGCAGCCGCGTAAAGCACTCGTCCTTGACCTGCGCGTAGGTGTCGCGGATGGCTTCCAGGCTGCCCGCTTGAAACTTCTCCCACTCCAGGCGCGCCACCGTGATCAGACCCACGGTACGGGTGTCGCGCAACGCCCGCACCACCGGCGCCATCATGTCGTGGTATGGGATGTTGAAGGCCGGAATGGCTGTGCCGAGGCGCAGTGCCGCGCTCATCAGGGCGCCGGTAGAGGGATGCGTGTCTGTCATGGTAGAGGTAGTATCCGATTGTCCCGTGCCATGGTGCACTGCCTTTGCTGCACGAGCGAGTACACCCTTCGACCGTGCGGTCCTGGTCAAACCCTGGGCGACGAAAGGCGCAAGTTAGCCTCTATCACGCCACAATGCCATGGCGGCTTCGCAAACCACGCCGACAATATTCGACCTGTGCAATAAGGGAGTCCGTCTGGAGCGCTGAAGGCGCGCTGCCATACCAGCCCAGGGCAACGCCCTGGGAATAGGACGGTTATGGGTTTGAGCCCTGTAGGGGCGAGCTATCTGCCATACCTCCGCACCGAGGCC
>CAIZKT010000808.1:0-1543 GCA_903933565.1 uncultured Victivallales bacterium
CCACCCGCGAGCTCAGCCCCTGGGTGCCGCGATAAGCGGCCAGCGCCTGCGCCGCCGCCAGCAGTTCCGGCGGGGCGATGATGAGGTGCGCCGCCGCCACGGTCGGCGAACGCAGTCCCGAGCTCAGCACCAGGGTGCCGCTCAGCGCTTCGGCCGCGCTCGGCAGGAGGCTGGCGTAACGGCTGGCGCCCGGCGCCGCGCTGAAGCTGAGGGTGTAGCCGCCCTTACCATCGCCGGCGACCCTCGCCCCGGACACCAGCGCCAGACGGGCCGGATCACTGATATCGAAGAGCATGACCCCGGCCGAACTGAAGCCGCTGACCGTCACGCTGGCGCCAGCGCTGACGCCGAAGACCAGGTTATTGCCCGAGGCCACGTAGCGCCGCGGATAGCTCACCTCGACCCAGTCAAGGTAGGAGCGCGAGGTAGCACCGGTTAAGCCGGCTGGCGCCAGGGCCCGCACCACGACCGTGTTCAGCCCGGAGCGCAGACCCGCGGCGTTCAGGGTGAAGCTGGCCTCGTGCGGCACCAGGCCATCCCAGCGACTCGAGCCCAGGCGCTTTCCATTGACCTCGACCGCGGTCTCGTGGTCAAACTCTGCCGCGGTATTGTTGGCGCCATGCAGACGGACGGTCACGGTCGCCAGCCCGCCGACTGTGGCCAGCCCGGGCAGGTCAACCTCCACACTGCGCGTCGCAAACGCTTCAACGTTCGATTGCATGAGGCCCCAGAGCCAGAGGCCGTCTTCCACGGCGGCAAGGAGGTCCGGCCTGGAGTCGTTATCCTCTTCGCGGTGAACCCGTTCGGTGAAGCTGCCGAGCGGGGTGCCCGCCGCGGCGCCGACGCTGGCCGACGCGACCACGACGCCGGTCCCAGGCTTCAGCCAATAGACATTGCCGACGCTGTACGGCGAACGGTAGGCGCGCCCGTAGAAGTAGAGCCCGGCGCCGTCCTTCGCCACGACGTAGGCGACCGCGGTGCCCTGGCAAGAAAGCTCCAACTGCTGCGCCAGCAGCGCCTGGCGCACCTCGGCGACCGTGCTGCCCAGGCCGGTGGCGATGGCCGCGGCGGAGAGGTACTTGAGGCCCTCGGTGGCGACCTGAATCCGCATCCTCGAGGTCAGGTCGGCCAGCGCTTTTAAGCCTATGACAGAGGGCTCGGCAGACTTCGCGCTGATCTCGGCGGCTAGCGCCAGCTCGCTCTCGCGGGCGGCGCCGCGGGCTGTCTTGAGCGGGTCAACCGCATGCGGCCAGGCGCCCAGCAGCAGCTCATCGGCGGGACGCTGCCCGGCGGCGGGTAGCGGCTCGGCGCTGGCGCTGGCGGGGCCATCCAGGCTGGCCACCGAGACCCCGCCGACGGCGGTTGGCAGCCGCACGTCAAATGGGCCATAGCGCCGGGCGCTGCCATCGGCCTGCAACTCCTCGACCAGGTAGCGGCAGTTCGTTCCCGGGGCCGCCTCCGCATCGAGGGCGCGGTAGACTCCGCCCTGGGCTTCACCCACGGCGGACAACTCTTCCGTAGTGACGCGCGTGAGCGTCGCCGC
>CAIZKT010000809.1:0-15947 GCA_903933565.1 uncultured Victivallales bacterium
CCACGGCCTCGTGGGCAGTGGCCGCGCGCCGCGGCCGCTCCATCTCTTTGGACCGCCCACGGCCTCGTGGGCAGTGGCCGCGCGCCGCGGCCGCTCCATCATAACGGGACGCGCTGGCCCGAGTCTGCCGCCGCGCGCGTCTTGAGAGCAATCTCGGTGACTCGCAGCGCTTCGGCCGCGGGGATGGCGCAGACGTGCGCCGGGTCCAGCAGCGTGTAGGCGAAGTCCGCAAAGGGACCGTTCTTCGGGAGTTCCAGCGGCACCGTCCGAACGCCCTCTGCGGTAATCCATTCCAGAGTCGATTCGCCGCGAATCTCGAGGGCGCCGCGCTCGCCCAGGAGTCGCAACCGGTCATCGCCGTGACTGGGCGCACCGGCGGGACGCAGGAAGTCGAAGCTCATGACCGCACTGCCGCCATTATCGAGTTCATACAGGCAGGTGGCCGCGTCTTCCATGCCGGGGTAGTCCGGGCAGTGTAGTTTCACGTGTTGTGCCATGACGCTGCGATACTCCCGTCCACTCACCCAGCGCAGGAAGTCGATGGCGTGGATGCCGACCCAGGGCGTGATGCCCCCGAAGGTCTCCCGGCGGCGGTAGAAGTCGGGCCGGACCCCGCGCTTGTAGGATTTCTGCGCGTAGCCCACGGTCGGTTCGCCAATGGCGCCAGCCGCCACCAGCCGCCGCGCGGTCAGGAAGGCCGGGAAGTAGCGGTAGTTCAGCATGATGCCCAGCGGTCGGCCACTCTCGGTCCAGGCCTGTCGCACCTCGGCCAGGGATTCGAGGGTCAGCGCCAGTGGCTTCTCGCAGTAGACCGCCGCGCCGGCGCGCAATGCGGCGCAGGTGATCTCAGCGTGGCGGTGATAGGCCGGCGAGACGGCGGCGAGGTCGGGGCGCTCGGCCTGCAGCAACTCGCGGTAGTCGGCGTAGATGCGAGTGTCGGGTCCACCGCCGGCCAGCCGCTGCAGCCGGCCCGGGTCCTCGTCGGCACTCCCCGGCGCCACCGCACAGATCACCGCACCGGGGAGCGCTTTGACGCCCTCCGTGACGTAGTTGACGTGTCCCGCTCCGCCGATCAGCGCAATCCGCAGGCCCATGATGACTCTCCTAGCGTATTCTACAACCAAGCGCAAGATAGCACCACCCCGGCGAAAGCCCCTACCGCGTGGCCGGCGTATCCGGGATACCGCGATCCGCCGCGCGGCGCACCCTCACAGGCTGATGCATATCTCCACCGGCGCCCCACGTGCCGGGTCCTCCGTAGCGGCCACCGTCAGGATGCCAGTAGCCTGGGCGTAGGCGGGCTCCACCTTCGTCCCGCCGAGGGTCACGGTCGTGGGCGCGGCGGCCAGGTGGAGATGCACTTGGTAGCGGCGCCTGGCCGACATACCGTCGTAGCTGCCGGTGCGAGGGTGCAGAGTCACCCGCACCGTCCGGCGCGTCTGCCGGCACTCGAAGCGCGTCTCGGCCACCCGGCCCTGCTGGTAAGCGTAGCTGATGCCGTCGTCTTCGTAGAGCGTGAAGGCGCTCTCCCCCCACGGATAGAGGTCCAGGCCGATCTCCTCTACCGCCTGGGCGCCGACGTGGTCCCGCGGCGGCCACATGGGAATAATGGCCCCAGCCTTGACAAACAACACCCCGCCGCGGTCCGCCGGGTAGACGCACGGAATCTCACCCGGCCCCTCGTGCGCGGCGCCGGTCCAGTAGTCGATCCAGCGGCCAGCGGGCAGGTAGATGCGGTCGGTGAAGGCGCAGGTCAGGAAGCTCTCCCCGAACATGTACTGCAGGGTGCGCTCGGCGCATTCCGGGTCGTCCGGCGCCACCAGGGGCATGGCCCGCAGGATGGGCAGTCCGCTACGCGCTGCCACGTGCGCCGCCGTATAGATGTAGGGTAGCAACCGATAGCGCAAGCGGGCGTAGAAGGTGAACATCGCCTGCATCTCTTTGCCCTGGAACCAAGGCTGGTTGTACATGTGCCAGGAGAGTACCTGCGACCAGGGCTGGAAGAAGCCGAAGTGAATGCCGGTCGCCGACCATACCTCCATGTCGCAACTCGTATTCGAATGCCCGGAGAGGCCGTGGTTCAGGAGGCTGATCAGGGGCCCGGCATTGCCGCCGGTGTCCCCGGCCCAGGTCGCTGAGTACTGCTGGATGCCGGCGTAGCCGCCAGCACTGTAGATCATCGCCCGCCGGCCCGTATGCTCCTTGAACCCGAGACTCATCTGTTTGTTCAGCAGCAGCGGGTAGAGATTGTGCATCTCGGCGTCGTCCATACCGTTCCGCCACTTGCGGTCGGGGTGAAAGAGCACCTGGTTAGCGCCGTCGAGCTTGAAGGCCGCGGCGCCGTCGTCGACAAACTTCTTAAGGTGCTCGAACCAGGCCACGCCCGGCTTGGTGATGCGGTCGGTGTAGGTCGGGACCAGATGCGGGTCCTGGATCACGTCGCCCTCCTGCCGTCCCAGGTCCGCCTGCCGCATGGGGTCCCAGGGGTTGCCCAGAAGCCGTTCCTCGTGCTCGCTGAGATCGTAGTCGCAACAGAGCCAGAGGCTGAGTTTGAAGCCCATGTTGGCCATGCCGGCGCAGAAGGTGCTGTGCTTGGACTTGTCGAGCCAGAAGGGGATGTGGAACCGCTCCTTACTCCATTCCTTGTCCACCGTGAAGTCGTAGTGGCGCTCCATCCAGTCCGGCTCCAGGCCGATGGTGTCGCAGGGGATCTCCTGGCGGCGAAACTCGTAGGCCTCGTAGAGCACATCGCGAGCCCGCACGCCGCGCTCGTCGCAGACGAAGGTCAGGCCGTAACCGGACTGCGGCAGCAGGTGTGGCCGACCGCTCAACTCGGTGTAGCGGTCCAGCAGCAGCGGCAGGGACGCCCCGGCAATCAGGTACAGGTCCAACCCACCCCGTTCGGCGCTGACCTCGAGCCGGTCCGCGACCGTCCCCCCGGCGTCGATGCGGTGGAACCAGGTCGTGTTGACGAACAGCGCCCAGCCACCCGTGCTCATCAGAAACGGAATGGGCGCGTAGCTAGCCACGTTGCGCAGCACCATGCTGCCGGCATGCCCGCGCTTCTGGATGCGGTCGCGGCACTCGTCGCCCAGCCCGTACAGCCGTTCTCCTGCACTCAGGCCAAAGGCAACCCGGAAGCCGCGCTCCCACTGCGAGCTCGGCGCCTCAGGCGTGGACAGCAGTTCCCGGCCCGACCCATCCCGCAGGCACAGCCGACCGTCGTCACGCCGCACGCTCAGCGAGGCCTCGGCCGTGGCCAAGATGACCTCCCCACGGCGCTTCCGTACCGTCACCTCGACCGCCGGCCAGTCACGCCGCAGCACCCCGTAGCGGTTCAGCGCCCGTCGCGCAGCTCGCCCGCCGCATCCAGCCGCACCCGAAACAGGTGCGGCGCCACCACGTCCACCCGCAACGTGCCGCCCTTGGCAAGCTCGATCTCGTAATTCGTGATGTCCATGGCTGTAACGCTCCGTCTTTTTGGACCGCCCGTGGCCTCACGGGCAGTGGCCGCGCGCCGCGGCCGCTCCATCTCTTCTGACACTAGGCAATCCGATACAAGGCCTTGGCGTTCGCCGAGCCGATCCGGCGAATGGTCGCCTCGGAAGCCCCAGCCTGGCGCAGGAACTGCACGAATGAGGCCACGCAGGGCGGAAACGGATTCTGGCCTTCGCGCACGTCGAACATGGTTCCGTAATCCTGGAACGGCGGCCCGATCCGGGTCACCCAGTCCGTTCCCGACAGCAGCCGCGTCGTGGGCACCTCGCGCAGCGTCCGTTGCAGGGCCTTGCACTGGAAGTCGCGAATCTCAATCCAGAAGTTGTCGGGGTAGGTCTCGTAAGAGCCCTGAATGACATCCAGAAACATGTCGGCCCAGGGGATGTAGTCCGGGGTCGGCCCGCAGCCGATGGCGTGAGCCAGGATGTACTTGGCCTCCGGCACGCGCTGCGCGATCCCCAGCAGATCGGCAATGTGGAAGATCCCGTCCCCCGAGGTCTCGTCACGGTAACGCCCGCCCTGCCGCTTGGGCCAGCAGTAGGTCCCGAGGTGAACCTGTACCGGCATATCGTACTTCACGGCGTGCCGCACGACCTGCTCACCAGCATCGCTGTCCATGCGGTACTTCATCATGTACTGCAGCATCTCACCGAGTTGGACAAAGCCCCATTCGTTGAAGCAGACATCCATGACCCGCAGCGACTCCTCCAGAAAGTTGGGGTTGATCGTGCAACTCCCATACAGCCGACCAGGAGCGCGCCGCACCAGATCGTAGACAAAGCGGTTGCCGGCCAGCATGCCCTCGGGGTCGCGGCCGATGGCGCCGGTGTAGACGCCGTCGCAACTGATGAGAAAACGCAGATCCGCATCGCAGCGGTCCAGGACCTCGAGCAGGTCCTCCAGCATGCGCTCGCGGCGAGCGCCGGCCGGACCGAGGTCAGAGACGTGAATGTGCGTGTCGATCCAGCAACGTTTCATGACCGTCTCCTGTGTGCCGACTCCTCGTCCACAGCGTCCCATCTACTTCGCCTTGCCCGTGGCGTCGCGGATGCGCCCGGCGCCCTCGATCGTCAGGGTCTTCCGTACCTTGAAGTAATCCTCCCGGCTGATTGTGCGTCCCATGGCCCCAGCCGCTTCGACGATCTGCGCCGGCGTCTTGATGCCGACCACCGCCACCTGCACGGCCGGGTGCATCAGCGTCGCCGCCAACACGAGCTGGTAAATCGAGAGGCCGTAGCCGTCGGCCAGCGGCCTCAGACTCTGGACCGCGGCCGCAATCTCCCGGAAGCGCTCGCCCTGGAAATCCGGGTGATGCTGGCGGAAGTCCGTGAACGCCTCCGTGCCCGTGTACTTCCCTGTGAGCAGGCCCTTGTGCAGGGGCGAGTAGACCATGACGCCGATGACCTCCGCCTCGCAGTAGGGCAGCAGATCCATCTCAATGCCCGGCTCCAGCAGGCTGTAGGGCGGCTGGCAGACCTCGTAGCGGCCCCAGCGCCGCAGGGCACGGAAGTGCTCCAGCGGGTGATTGCTCACCCCGTAGTGGCGGATCTTGCCCTCCTGGCGCAAGGCTTCCAGGATGGCGGTCACCTCCCGCAGCGGCGTCAACACATCGGCCAGGTGCAGCAGGTAGATGTCGATGGTGTCGATGCCAAGCCGGGTCAACTCAATGTCGCAGCGCTGCCGGATGTGCTCAGCGGAGAGGTCCGGGTAGCGCGAGGCGTCCGGATTGAAGTGATTAAAGACCTTGGTGCAGACCACCACCTCGTCCCGCGGTACCGTGGCCAGGAACTCCCCAAGCACCCTCTCGCCCAGGCCGTCCCCGTAGGCGTCCGCCGTGTCGAAGAAGTTGATCCCCGCCTCCAAGCCCGCTCGCATCGCCTGCAAAATGTCGTCTTTGCACTGCGCTCCCCAGAAGCGCGGACTCAGCTGCCAGGTGCCGAAGCACAGCGGACTGACGCTCAGTCCCGTCGAGCCAAATCTCACTCGCGTTGTCATACATCTGTCTCCTGGTCCGACCGGCGCCATCCCCACCGCAATCCGCCCGCCTGCGACTATACCACGGACTGATGCCGATGCCGAGGCGGCAGAGCCCGCCGCTGCACGTGAGGGCTTCAGGATAGCCCCATGGCTACGGCGCTGTTCGGTGTACCGGCTTCAGCCGGAATCCCCGCAGCCTGGGACCGCCTGAAAGGCGGGACACCAAACCCCGCCGCAACGGGCCGAACCGGAGAATGAAGCCCTGCACCGGCAACGCCTGCCGTTGAGCCTGGCCCGTAATCATGTATGTTGCGGAGACCGCAGACACGAAAGGCGTCCCCATGCCGCAGCCCGAACCCGCTATCTCCCTCGAACTCCTCGCCCCCGCGGGCGACCGCGAGGCGCTCGCCGCCGCCCTTGAGGCCGGCGCGAACGCCGTTTACTTCGGCCTCACCACCCTCAATGCCCGGCGCCGAGCCCGCAACCTGCGCCCGGAGGAACTCGCCAGCGCGGTGCAACACGTCAAAGCGCACTCTGCGCGGGCCTACCTGGCGCTGAATATCGACCTCACCGAGCGTGAACTCGGCCAGGCGGCGCGCTTGCTTGAACTCGCGCAGCAGAGCGGCGTCGACGCTGTCCTCGTGCGCGACCCGGCGCTGCTGCTGCTGCGACCGCTGTTCCCGCGGCTCGAGTTTCACCTCAGCACCCAGGCCTGTGCCGCCTGTCGCGCCGATGTCGCGGCGGCGCGGGAGCTGGGTCTGAACCGCGTGGTGCTGGCCCGGGAGCTGAGTCTGGAGGAAGTCCGCGCTGCCTCGGCCGTGCCTGGTATCCAGACTGAAGTCTTTGTGCAAGGTGCCCTCTGCTACGGCGTCTCGGGCCGTTGCCTGCTGTCCAGTTGGGGCGGCGGACGCAGCGGTAACCGCGGGCTCTGCGCCAGTCCCTGCCGAGTACCCTGGCGGCTCGGCGACAGCGCCCCCGGCCAACTGCTCTCGATGCGTGATCTCAGCGCCGCGTCCTGCCTCGCCGACCTGGCCCGTGCCGGGGTCACCGCCATCAAGATCGAGGGTCGCATGAAGTCGGCCGCCTGGGTACGGGATGCGGTCGCGCTCTACCGTCGCGCCCTGGACGGCGCCGCCCCGGCGGCGCTCGTCGCGGACGCCGAGCGCCTCGGCGCCTACACCGGCCGACAGATGACCCGCGGCTACCTCGACGGCCAACGCGCCCACCTGACCGGAGCCGCTGGTCGAGGCCCGGACGAGGACGCCCCCGTCCCCGAGCCGCCGGCTGCCGAGTCTGCCCCCATGGCGGCCGCCGCCCGTACCTACGCCCTGGCCATCACGAGCGCCGCCGCCGGAATCCACTGCCACTGCGAGTGCGAAGGTCAGGTACGCGCTTGGGACCTGCCCAAGACGGTCATTCGCCGTGCCGCGAAAAGCAGCACCGCCGTCGCGCTTCTTGCCGAGCTCGCGGGCGCCGACCTGCAGGGCTTCCACCTGGACCCCGTCGGCAGCGCGGCCGAACCCGAACTGCAGCTCGCTTCCCGCACCGTCCGCGCCATTCACGACCAGCTTTCCGCCTTCCTGCACCAGCGGCTCCGAGAGCGGGCCGTGCCAACCGTCCGCCTCGAGATTCCCGCTGCCGTCCGGCACTGCCTCGAACGCTCGACCCCGGCCGCGGCCAACTGCCGCAGGCTCGGCGACCCGCCCGACCGAGTCCGCCTGACGGCGGCGCAGGCCGCCGACTTCGCCCTGCGCCTTCCTGGTCTTGGGGTGGTGGTGGAGGGCGCGGCCGCCGGGGATGTGGAGCGCCTGCTGGCGGCCATCCCGGCGGCGCGGTTGATCATCGCCTTGCCCGCGGTCATCTTCGAGGATCACTGGGAGGACAGCCGCAACCTCATGTCGGCCTGCCGCGGTACGGGCGTGGTCATCGAGGCCAACACCTGGGGCGGAGTCTGGCTGGCACGAGAGTTTGGCCTGCCCTGGGAAAGCGGCCTGGGGCTGCCGGTGCTCAACTCCTTGGCGGCGCGGGCCCTGCAAACCTACGGAGCGACCGGAGTGACGCTCTCCGTCGAGGCCGATCAAGCGCAACTGGAGGACCTCTGCCGCGCCTGCCCAGCCCCGGCGACGCTGCTCGTGTATGGTCGGCCGGCGCTGCTGGTCACCCGCGCCGACGTGCCCGCCGCCTGCCTGGGCCAGGTCTTCGAAGACCGCCGCGGCATCCGCCTGATCCCGCGCTTGGAGTCCGGCCTGGCCGTGTACCGGCCGGTCGACCCCTTCTCCATCCGGCACTGCCGCCATCCCGAGATCCGCGTGGCACACCTGCTGGCCGACCTGGTAGCCGCCTCAGACCCGGTCCTCGAATGGCAGGCTATGAACCGGCCGACAGCCGACGCCTTCGGCTTCAACTACAGCCGAACCCTGAGCTGAGGGCGGAAGTGACTCTGCCCTCGCCGCCGTGCGACTGGCGAACTGGACGCAAAGCCGCCTGGGCTCGCCTATCCTCGCTCTGTGTCGGATGGTCCTCAACCCGGCAATGCAATGACGGCCTTTCTGCGGTGTGCGGGACGGCCATCTGCGCCGATTGCTGGACCCGGCTGGGGATTCGGCACTGTGCCACGCACGCGCCCGTGAAGCCGCCGTCAGCACCGGGGTGAAGCAGGAACGTCGTCAACGCGATGGAGGTAGGCGATGGGCATATTCTGCGATCGTTTCGAGCGCTGCAACGCCAAAGTGAAGAAGCGGGCTCGGATGTGCTCGCAGTGCGGCGCCCCGTCACCCCATGGCTGGTGGAAATGCCCAGCCTGCAGCAACTGGGTGGGCAGCGACTCCAAGTTCTGCTGGAACTGCCGCACCGCTCTGCATCCGGAAGACCGCGATTGGATCGCGGGCGGCCAGTGGCAGCGTCCGCCCGGCGTCGTGGCGCAGCGCTTTGAGGTCGGCGACCTGTACATCCTGCTGAAGCGCGGGTTAAGTGTCAGCGAAGGGACGGTGGCGCTACTGCTCGACGGGGGGCGGTTCTCTGATCTCCTTGAGGCCGGCAGCCACACTCTCGACAGTCTGGCGCGGCGCCTGACCCACTGGGGGGCCTCGCCCGCCGCGTACCGTGGTGCTGGTTGATGCGGGCGATATCATCCTGCCCCTGCGGGTCGAAGGACTGCGCTCGGCCGAGGAAATTGAGCTGGAGTTCTACGGCGAGGCGGTTCTGCGCTTGGACCCGGCACGAGCCCAGGACTTCATCACCAACCTGCTCAAAGACGGCCGCAGCCTATCGTTCGAGACGCTTTCAGAGCGCCTGGCCGGCGAGATCCGGTACACCCTGGAGAACTGCTGCAACCGCGCCTCTGTCGAGGACCTGGTGAAGGATCCAGATCGACGCCTGCGCCTGGAGGATAGTCTCCGCCAGACACTCGCCACCTCACTGGAGCGGCTCGGTTTCTCGTTGGTGGCCATATCGGCCGCGGAGTTCTCCGGCCGCGCCTACGAGGAACTGCGCCGCCAGGCTGGCGACCTCGACATCCGGCGTCGCCAGGCCGAGTTCGATGCCCGCCTGCGCGAGGTCGTTAGCACCGACCGAATCTCCGCCCTCAAAGACGAGCACGATCTGGAGCTGTACGCTCGCCGCTTGGCGCAGGAACGGGACGTCTCTGAAGAGCACATGGGGCAGGAAGTGGAGTTGCTGCGTGACGAGTTCAAGCGCCGCCGTCAAGGCGCCGAAAAGTCCTTCCAGCGTACCGAACAGGTCCTCGACGTAGAGCACCGTCTGGCACTGGCGCGGCAGGACGACACCTACCGGCGTGAGAAACAGCAACTCGACGCACAGGTCGCGCTCGAGACGCGGGATGCCGACATCCGCACCAAACTCGAATGGCGTGCCAAGGCGGAGGAATTGGAGCGTTTGCACGACCAGGAAGCGCGTCGCCTGGCGCGTGAAGATGAGGCGGCGAGGGCCGCGGCGTATGAGACCATGAGCCTCAAAGCTCTGCTGGCCGTCATCCCTGACGCGGGCCGCGGGGAACGCCTGCTCAAACTGCAGGAACAACTCTCGCTCAGCGGGCGCAGCGCGGACGAGATTCTGGCCCTGCAAGCGGCACGCTCGCCGGCCGTGGCGGCGGCATTCTGTCGCATGCACGAAGCCGATAGCATGCGTGCATGGGAAGATGAGGCCGACCGGCGGCGCATCATGGACGAAGCGGCCGACCGCTTGGAGCGGGTGCTGCGCGAAGCCCTCGCGGCTCTGGGCACGGCATCGCGTCCTGCAGCGGAGAAGCCCGAGTCCAGGAAGCAGGAGCCTCCGGCGGGAACTCCATGAGCCACGCTGAACCAGGACATCTGACGAACTGTCCGCACTGCGGCTGGCCTGTCGCCGCGGCGGATCGCTGTTGTGAGGACTGCGGCAAACTCTTGCGCGCGGTGAACCCTGGTAGCGTCCCCACGGGCGAAGCCGGTGAGACCGCGTCTTCGCGGCCCCAGACACAGGCCGCGCCAGGCCGGGCGTCGCGGTCGGGAGAGCCGGCAGCACTGGCAGACGGGTCCAGCGGCCCGGCCTCCGCCCCGGAAGCAGGCGGCTTGCCGGCGCGTTCTGACCCGCCGTACCGACCCGCGGACAGCGCCCTGGACGCCACCCCCTTTCCTGCCATTTCCCTCGGCTCGGAGTGTCCCCTTCTGACCCTGGAGGTGGACCGAGGGCGCTGCCTGGTGGAAGGAATGGACTGCGTCTTGCGTCTCCGGCTCAGCGCGGCGGCTGCCAACGTGTCTGCGCTGCGTGTACGTATTTCATCCTCTTTCGGTGTTGGCCGACCGTGGTCCTTCGAGATGCCGGGTTGCCAGCTTGGCGCGGGTCGGAGCCGGGTCGTACGCTTCGAATGCGCGCCGCCGCAGGGGGTGCGCGGGCTCAAGGTGTTGCAGTGGGATGTCAGCTTTACCTGTGCGGAGCAGGAGCAACGTTTTGAAGCCCAGTCCGAGCACAGCGTGTACGCCTCAGACCTGAGTGCTGAATCCCTCGTCGGGAAGTTGAGTATCGACATCCATCAGGGCGACGCCGGGGTCGTGCGGCTGGGGGACTTCTACAGCGATGCCCTCAAGTCTCGTTCTATCACCTTGCGCGAACTGGTGCAGGAGATGACGGAAGCGCCGCCCGTCTGGGAGGCCCTGGACCTGTGGCAGAAGGAAGCGCGGAGCATGGTGTTGCCCCCGCCGCCGCCGGAAGCGCGGCTGCGAGCATTGACGCTCCACCTGGAGACGGGCCGCATCCACCTGCTGGCGGCGCAGCCGTTGCGCCTCGGTCGGGGTCGCGAATGTGACCTCGTGGCTCGCTGCTTCGACCGGAGCGGCCGGGCGCTTGAGCAGGAATCCTTGCGCATCAGCAAGATCCACGCCTGTCTTGAGCGCTGCGCTGAGGGCGTCCGCTACACCGACCGCAGCGGCAATGGTACGCTGCTGGACGATCTGCCCCTCGTGCGGGGTACGGTGCTCTTGTCGAGTGCGGGAGAACACCCGGCCGCGCTTGGCGGCACCAGCGCGGCAGCCGCTCCGTTGACCCTGCACATCCGGCCTCTGGCCTGCGGCGTGCAGGATCGTCCTGACGACTGTGCCTTTGGTGAGGCGTGTGGATTCCACCATGCCGCTGGGGCCGTAGTTCGGCGTTCAGACGAGGTCGCCGAAGTCTTCGTAGCGGTGTGGTGCCATGTTCGGTTGCGGCAGGCGGATCCAGACCTCGGCGGGTTGCGGGTCTGGCGGCGGCAGGACGCCTTCGGCTTCCGGTTGGGCAAGCAGAGCGGTTGGCTGGCCCCCGGGCTGACTCTCGATCTCGGCAGTGGCCATCGGCTTTGCGTTTCCACACTCGCACAGCAGCATCTTGAGGAGGGCAGGCAGCATGACAACGCATGATTCCAGCGGGCAGGTCGTTCGGCACATCGCCCGCGCCAGCTTGGGCCTACTCTGGGTTGGAATGTGCGGTTGCGGCACCTTTGAGAAGCCCGCCGTTGCGGCGGCGGCGGCAGCGGTCCCGGTGCAGACAAAGGCCGCGCCAACGCCGCCACCTCCCCCCGCGCCGCCCGCCCCGGTGGCCCTCACGGCCGAAGACCGCTCCGCGCTGTGCATCGGGGTCACCGCCGCGGGCGAGGGAGACGCCGCCGCGGTGGGGTCGGCGCTGCGAACGAGTACCGAGGAGCGCTTGGCCGCAGGCGGCTTTGCGGTCAATCCCACCGATCCAGACCTGAGTGTGCGCCTGATCGTAAGTACCGAGCGCTTCGATCAGTCCGGCGACTACGAAGTTCAGGCCGGCCGGCTGGAGATCGCGGTGGTGCGACTCTGCGACGGGCGCATCCTCGGCAAGACCGCACTCAAGGCGCGCGGCGAACGTCAACTTGGCCACACCGCGGCCTTGGAGTCGCTGTCCATGAAGCTGCACGCGGCGGCGACCGACTGGCTGGCGGCCGCGCTCACGCCCGAGAAGGCCGGCCTGACCTGCATCCGGCTGCGGGTGCGCCGTGAGGGCGGCGACCGGGCTACCGACGGCGCCTATGCCGCGGAGTTCGCCCGTATGGTCAGCGCAGTCAAAGGCATCGTGCGCTGTACCCTGGAGAGCTCGGACTACGCGGCCCGCCGGCTGTCCTATCGTATCGTGTATGTCAAGGACGTGATTCCGGAAGGCGTGACCGCCTGCCTCTGTGCCACGAAGGAGCTGGGTCTTACGCCGGACGTTCATTAGCAGGAAGGGACAACGACCATGGTGACGAAGACGATCACAACCCGGTGGCGCCGGGGCGTGGCAATGGCGGCGATGCTGGTGGCGGCAGGTTGCGGTTGGCTTCGCGGCCAGGAGCCCACGAGTGCCGCCCTCCCGGATGAGGTGCGTCAGACCCTTCACCAGGTCGGCAAAGACGTCCAGGCCGCCCTCGCCCGCGCCGGCCTCCCCAAGGATCAGCCCCTGTCCCTGTTGCCGCTGTCAGGCGACCAGGGGCAGTACGTGGCCGGGGTGCTGAAGAATGCCATCACCGCGGCCGGGTTGCCCTATGTCGAAGGCAAGGACGACCCGTTCTGGGACCAGGTGCTGGCGGAAGTGGCCTGGAGCGAGCGCAAGGCCGACATGCTCGACCCCGCGACCCTCAACCGCTTTGGCCGACTGAAGGCGGCACGGCTACTGCTCTATGGCGTCGTGCGCGACGTCGCCTTCGACGGGCGGAAGGGCTTTGTGGAGATCGAACTGCACCTCAGTTCCATCGAGACCAAGCAGCACCTCTGGGGGCAGGTCTTTGCGCGGCGTTTCTATCTCGCCCAGGACATGCAGGGAGTGGTGAACCTGGATGACAGCGCCCGCCAGGTCCTGCGCCAGGTCATGGAGCAGGCACGGGAGTCGCTCGGACGCTCCCCCAGGCTCGCGGCTGTGCGTACCCTCGTGCTGACGCCACTGTCCGGCGACCTCGACGGCTACGCTGCCACCCTCCTCGCCGGCGAGATCACCAAGATCGGCTCGCTCACCCTGCGAGATGTGGATGTGCAGACCCTGGCCGAAGCCAGGCAGCTCCTGCGCGACAACCCCGCCGCCGCCGATGCCATCCTGCACGGCGCGGTGCGCGACCTGCACTGCGAGGCCGTGAGCCGGGACACCAAGGGCGACGTGTCCAAGTACCGCGCCGAAGTGCAGTTGCGGCTGTTGTCCGCTGCCTCGGGCGACGTTCTCTGGGCCGAGACCGTATCATCGACGCTGGAGCGGACCGTACCCCGGATCAGCCTCAAGGAGCAGGCCACAACCGCGGCCCGCGACCACATTGAGAAGAAGATCGCCAAGGAACCAGGGGCGCTGCTGAGTATGGTGGTTTGGGGCGGATTCGGCCTGTTGGCGCTTCTGGTAGTGGTGTGGGTGCTGCGTCTGCTGACTCGGGCACGGTGAATCGTGGGAGGACGCTATGGCGGACCGTCTGGAGGAGTTGCGGCGTCGGCACGCTGAGAGCACGCGCCAATTGGGCGGCGCGGGCTCGGGCGCGGCACCGGAGCAGCCTTCGCCGTCGGCCGCAGTCGACTCGCCGTCGGCGCCAGATGCGGGCCGTCCGCCAGTTCCGTCGGGACCGCGACGGCGTTTCCCGGCATGGGCGTGGGTGGTCGCTGGGCTTGTGCTGGGCGGCGGCGCGGTGTTGGCTCTGTTGTTGGCGCTCGCCTTCGGGTTCAAGGCAGGCACTGCCGCCGAGAGGACGCCGACGGCCGCTGGGGCGCCGGCCGCCGCCGGGGAGGCACCGCCGGAAGACGCCGTGAGCCTGGGCACGGGCTGGATCTGCGCCTCCGGCCTGGTGGTGACCAATCACCACGTGGTCGCGGGCGGCGGCACCTTCACCATCGTCTTTTCCCGCGAGCGTCATCTGCCCGCCACGCTGGTTGCCAGCGATACGGCCAACGACCTGGCGCTGTTGCGTATCGACGGCGGCCAGGCACCGCCTGGACTCCCCGTTGCGCGCACCCCCGTCGCCCTTGGCCAGAAGGTGTTTACCATAGGTTTCCCCCACGCCGACCTGCTTGGTATCGAGCCCAAGTTGACCGATGGCACCATCAGTTCTGTCAACGGCATGCAGGACGATCCCCGCACCCTGCAGATCAGCGTGCCGGTCCAGCCCGGCAACAGCGGCGGACCCTTGCTCAGCCTGCGCGGTGAGGTGGTCGGCGTGGTCACCAGCAAGCTCAATGCCATCGAGGTGTTCCGCTACACCGGCGATGTGCCGCAGAACGTCAACTTTGCGGTCAAATCGAGCTATGTCGACACGCTGCTGGCGGCGGCAGGGCTGGTGCGACAGGGGCCAATCGTGCCAGCCGCCGAGGGCGACCTGGAGGAGGTCGCCCGGCGCGTGCGCGGCGCGGTGGTCATGGTCCTGGTCCAGCCGTGAGGGAAAGTGGAATATATTCACACTCGCCCCTTGGAGAACCATCAGACTGTAGCGTTTTTTGGCTGTAGGCTAATAGGTTAGGGGACGGAAAGGCGAATCCCAAAAGGCAGAGTGACCTGAGGCGAAACCTGACAGTCTACAGCCTAAACAGCTATCAACCTTGGCGTCCGGTGGGACGCCTGTGACACAGTGAGGTGCATCATGAATGAATGGATCGTTGTCGATCCTGCTATCTGTGCGGGCAAACCGGTGATTCGGGGCACGCGCATCATGGTCAGGAACATCCTCGGTATGGTGGCCGGTGGATACACCCTCGCCCGGCTGCTTCAGGAGTACCCAGAGCTGACGCGGGAGATGGTCGAGGCAGTTCTGGAGTATGCGGCGGCGGTGGTCGACGAGGAGCAGGTGTTGGCCCATGCCTGAGTCTCTTCTGAGCATCCTGCTGGACCAGAACGTCCCGTTTGCAGCCGCGGCGTGGCTGCGTTCGCAGAAGCCCGGCTGGGATGTCTACCACGTTTGGGAATCGGGGAGCAGAGGGAGAGAACGTCGAACATCGAACATCGAACATCGAACGTCCAACGTGGACATCGGGGAGCATGGGAGCGGACTGAGGGAGAGAACGTCGAACATCGAACATCGAACATCGAACGCCCAATGTGGGAATCGGGGAGCATGGGAACGGACTGAGGGAGAGAACGTCGAACATCGAACATCGAACATCGAACATCGAACGCCCAATGTGGGAATCGGGGAGCATGGGAACGGACTGAGGGAGAGAACGTCGAACGTCGAACGTCGAACATCGAACGTCCAACGTGGACATCGGGGAGCATGGGAGCGGACTGAGGGAGAGAACGTCGAACATCGAACATCGAACGCCCAATGTGGGAATCGGGGAGCATGGGAGCGGACTGAGGGAGAGAACGTCGAACATCGAACATCGAACGCCCAATGTGGGAATCGGGGAGCATACGCCCCATGGCTGAGCGCAAGTACGATCTTGAGGAGCGACTGCTTGAGTTCGCGGTAAGTATCATCCGGCTAACCGAGGCATTGCCAGACACTCGGGCAGGCAACCACGTTGCCGGCCAACTTCTGCGTTCCGGCACCTCCCCGTATCCAAACCACGGCGAGGCACAGGCTGCCGAATCACCGAATGACTTCATCCACAAACTGCGCATAGGTCTCAAGGAACTGCGCGAGTCGCAACGATGGCTCAGGCTCGTTCAACGCATTCCCTTGGTTGAGCCGCCAGACGGGGCTGCAAAACTGCTCGATGAGTGCGATGAGTTGGTTCGAATTTTCGTGGCCAGCATCCGAACCGCAGAGAAGCGTCGTTGACCGCTATTCAGTTTCGCCGATGTTCGCCGTTCGCCGTTCGCCGTTCAACGTTCGATGTTCGCCGTTCGCTGTTCGCCGTTCGGCGTTCGCTGTTCGATGTTCAATGTTCGATGTTCGCCAGCCCTCACCAAATCAGGCACGACGGGTGAACAGGCGTCTCGCAACTGGCGTGATCGGATTGGGGGGCACTGGGCCGGGCTCTATGGGCCTCCGGGCGGTGGTCCGAGGCCCCTGGCGGGCGGGGTCTCGACGACGGTGA
>CAIZKT010000810.1:0-3023 GCA_903933565.1 uncultured Victivallales bacterium
GAAAGCGGCGTCGACGGGCCGCGTCCGCGGCCCTCTGCCGCACGCACTCCATATCGCGCGCAGGTCACGTGGAGTGCGTGTGGCAAGGTCGCCGGCGGCGACCGCGACACCGCTTTGGCTTGGCACCTGTGCCAGTCATGACGTTGTATGTTCTAGCACAATCAGATACAGCAGAAATACCACGGGTTGTTGCGACGCCCAACGCAGTTTCTTGGAACCCCCCGCCGCCCGCTCAGCGGATGGGCAATTGGCGCTCCCATTTCACCTGGTCGCGCTGCCACTGGAAGATCGAGGGCACCGTCGGCGCGGGCCGCGCCGGCAGCTCTGCCTGAGCTGGTTTCAGCGTGTTGCCCTCGTCACGGGCCAGGCGGCCCAGGCCGGCGCACACCTGAGCCTTGCCCCCGTACACCGTATTCCTCACGGCCTCGATGCCGCAGCAGTCCGGGGTGCGCAGTTCGAGCATCGGGGCGCGCTCATCGCGCAACACAAAGACGTTCCCGGCGAGGATGTGATCGAAGCTGGCGGTCTTGGCGAAGACGCCGGCGCCTTTTTCCACCACGAAACGGTTGTAGAGGATCAGCCAATTCTCGTTCATACCGCCCATCCAGAGCCCTTCCTTCTGCGAGGCTACATCGCAGTTATAGACCACATTGCGCGGGCCGTTGGGGCCATGCGCCGAGTCCTCGGGCGGCGAGGCCCAGAGGCCGTAGCCGTAGCCGCCATTCCCCGTGCGTGACTCGATCACACAGTTCTCGAACAGATTCTCGTGGGTCCAGCCGGCGTGCCACTGCCCATCGCTCTGGTGGAATACGCCATTACGGATGACGCAGCCGGACGCCGCCCACTGCACCAGCGGCGCATGCCGGTAGTTGAAGGTCTCGATGCCGTCCATGAGGCAGTCCCAGGAGTTCTGCCAAGCCGTGTAGGCCGTGCCGCCGCCGCCCTTGAACCAGGCATCGTCGAAGACGCAGTCGCGGACTTCGCACCACTTGCCGCGGTTGGTCTGGACCGGAAAGCGGCCCGTCTTCACCACCCGGACGCCCCGCACCCAGCAGTTCCAGGCGTTGGTGAACTCCACCGTGTTGATCCACAGGTCCTGCGTCTGCTCGATGGTCATGTCCTCGACCCCGCACCACTCGATGGGGGTCAACTTGCGCACCAGACTGCCATCCACCACGGGGAACTCGAGGCGCAGTGGCTGCTCGAGAGTCAGGCGCGGGCCGTTCACGGCGACCACCCGGACCGCGTACTGCCGGTAGCTGCCCCAGGCGCAGAGGTTACGGGTCAAGGTCTTCCAGCGCTCCGTCGCCGGTCCGTCAACCAGGAGATGGTCCCCAGGCACCAGTTCCGGCGCCGACTCCAGCACCAGCTCCGTGGCACCGCGCCGACCGTCCTCGGCGAGCTTCAGGGCCGGGCCCATGGCACCCCCGGCGAAGTGGATCGCTCCAGAGGACAGCGGGACCACCCGGGCGGCGGCGGCCGCATCCAGGGTCACCTCGATCGCAGTGCTCTTCTTCACCCCGCCGCTGTACTCCGCTTCGGCTCTCAGCGTCAACCGGCCAGAGCTCTGCAACTTGAAGACGACCGCGGCGCCAAAGCGGGCCCAGAAGGTGTTCCCCGAGTGCAGACTGCGCTTCCACTCATGCACCGGCGTCTCGCCCGCAAACACGCGCAGCGCCTGCAAGTCCTTGGGGATGGCATGGACCTCGATGGTGTCGGCACGCCCGAGCGTCTCATCCGCCTTCGGCGTGTAGAAGCAGATGCCGGCTGGCGGGATGGCGTAGCGGAACACGATCCGCGTGCGCTCCCTGCCTGCCCCACGCAGGACGACTCCACTAGCGCGGATCGTCAGCGGCCGGTCGAGATGGAAGACTCCGGTACCCATGACCACGGCGCCGCCGCCGCGTTCGGCCGCCGCTGCGGCAGCCATCTCCAAGGCCCCGGCATCGTCACGGTCGTCGTCTGCCAGCGCTCCAAAGTCCTCTGCACGCAATACCACCGGCACCGTCGGGATGCCGCCGTCCACGCCACAGCGCGTCCAGTTCGGATACACCAGCCCGTCCGGACCGATGACGTCCGCGGCGGTCAGCCGGGCGGTCTCCTCAGGACGGATCTTGTAGGATCCCGGCCACGGGGGTGCCGGATCGGCGCTGAGAGCCACAAACTGCAGGTCATCCAGGTAGGCCTCGACCCGGGCGGCGTTGTAGCTGTGGAAGTAGAGCTCGATCTCGACGCACTCGGGCTGCGTGACAAAGGTGAAGACAAAGGGCCGCCAGGCACGTCCACTGCCGCCCAGGCCCCCCAGGTGCGACTCGCCGCTGATGCAGGTGCCGGCGGCATCGTACTGCCGCACGTAGACCCCCAGACCGTCTCCGCTCACGGGGTAGAGCTTCCCGCGCACGTCCAGCAACGCCTCCCCCCGAAACGGCACCCGCGTCGACGCCACCGCCGAGCCGCGCGCCCCGTCCTCGTCGCGGATATGCAATGACGCCCGCCCGGCAGCAGCCTGTTCAGTGGAAACGGCTGACATCGCCGGCGCTTCCTGAACGGTCCATCCCGTGAGGCCCTGCTCGAAGCCACCGTTCACCAGCTCGATCACCCGGTCGGGAACCGCCGCCGACAGCGCTCCCCCCAGACCCACCAGCAGAAATAGCGACAGCCACTGCCCACACGCCAAGACCGCAAGGGCATGACCTGCTGAACCCGCTCTGCACATCGCCATGATGGAAGCCCCAAGATTGAGCTGTGGCAGCAGTTCGCTGAGAGAAAATGGCTTTTCCAGGGTCGCGAGGCAGAGCATAGTCCGGTGTGATGGGAGTGCAAGGGAGATACGGCGGAGAGGGCGCAAGTCAGCTCCGTAGGTGGTGACTACTCAGAAGCGGTGAAGAAATCGGGGTCGGAATCGGTATCGGGATCGTGCCTGGCTGACCCACGTGAAGTGGCTCGCGGACCGCGTCTCTAGTCCGCCTCGCGCCAGACAGGCGCCAGGCGTGGAGCAGCGGTCGGAGATAGCAACATATTCC
>CAIZKT010000811.1:0-5099 GCA_903933565.1 uncultured Victivallales bacterium
TAGCTGGACACGGGTGTATTTAATTGGCGCATTAAGTTCATTCAATAAAGCAATAAGCGGAGGAGGATTTGGTCCATTAGTATCAACAGGTCCAGGTTGGGAACGAAATTCTGTTCCGCCTTCGGGGGCCGGATGTAGCTGCCCTGGGGTGGCCGCCGCTGCGGCAGCCTGAGTGGCGGTGGCGTCACGTCCTGGTAGGGCACTGAACTCAGGATGTGGGAGATGCAGTTCAGGCGCGCCCGGCGTTTGTCGTCGGCCTCGACGGTCCACCACGGCGCCTGCTTGATGTCGGTGTGACGAAACATCTCGTCCTTGGCCTTGGAGTATTCCACCCATTTGGGGATGGATTCAAGGTCCATAGGGCTGAGTTTCCAGCGCCGCGCCGGGTCTCCCGCCCGGTCCTCAAAACGGCGCTCTTGCTCCTCGTCGCTGACCGAAAACCAGTACTTCAGCAGGACGATACCCGAGCGCACCAGGAGGCGTTCGAATTCGGGGCAGGCGCGCATGAACTCAGTGTATTCATCCTCGGAACAGAAGCCCATCACGTGCTCCACTCCGGCCCGATTGTACCAACTGCGGTCGAAGAGCACAATCTCGCCAGCGGCGGGAAGGTGGGCGACGTAGCGCTGGAAGTACCACTGGCTTCGTTCTCGGTCCGAGGGGGTGCCAAGGGCGACGATCCGGCAACCGCGGGGATTGAGTGGGTCGGTGATGGACTTGATGGCGCCGCCCTTGCCGGCCGCGTCGCGGCCTTCGAAGAGCAGAACAAGCTTCTGGCCGGTTTCTTTGATCCAGTACTGCATCTTGACCAGCTCGAAGTGCAACTCCTCGAGTTTGCTTTCGTAGACGCTGCGCTTGAGCCTATCGTCTTTCCTGGCCACGGCATCTCCCTTCGTGCTTGTGGTTGACGCCTCAGAAGCGGTGAGAAAAGGCCCACGATGCTGTCCACAAGCCACTTTCCGTGGTCCAGACAGGCACGACCCGATACCGATTCCGACCCCGGCCCCGAGGTCTTCACAGCGTCTCAGCCCTCGGCGTGGAGCCGCTTGAGCAATGCCACCGTCTCTTCGACCAATTCCTGGCCTCCCTGCGGCGAGGCCAGGTTGCAGAACATGCTGGCGCTGTATCCTTTGCCCGAAGCGCCGCGCTCGGTGCACAGGTACGTGCCACCATCATTCCCGGGCTGCCCGGCAAGCTGGATGACGAAGGTCTGCTCGAACGGGCTGCGCGCCTGCATCCGGTGCTGGAAATCCATGTACAGTTCGAAGCGGTTGGAGGCAAAGGCGAGGTCGCCGATGCGCAGCACGTGCAACTCCATCGGCAGCCGTGGCTGCGCGATCTGGGTTGCGTAGCGGTCGATGATGCGGACGAAGCGATTGCGGCTGGCGGTCAGGATGGAGTTATAATGCAGGCGTTCTCTGGGGCTACCGTCGGTCTTGAACGGCTTCTGATTCAGTGCCTCCAGCCCGCGCCGGGCGGATTCGTACTCCTCAGCCGTGATCAGGCGCCGGGCCAGCTCCACGGTCTTGACGACGTGGCTTAGCGGCAGAGCGGTCTTGATATCCTTCCTGGCCCAGTCCAGGACCTCCGAGAAGGCCGCGGCGATGCGTTCCCCGATATCCTTGCGTGCTGCGAGTTCCGTCTGCGCCTTGCCGTACTTGAGCTGGAAGCGCCGGGCCTGTGCCTTCGTGTAGTGCAGGATGCGCGGCGAGAGATCGCCGCCGGCGGCGCACTGCGGCAGAATGAAGATGTCGCCGTACTGCTGGCGGATCGCGACTCTGACATCGTTCCAGTAGTCGGCGGAGAGCTTGCATTCACTCTCGGAATTCTGCGATGGGCAGGGGACATTGATGATCGCGCCGGTGAGCTTCCCGGCCAGGTCGAAGGTATAGAGCAGGTTGACGAAATGGTCGGCGCCGGCTTCGTAGTGGCTGAAGTTCGCATCGTTGGTGTTGCCATACATGACCGCATGTCCGTTCACGCCGTGGGTGGAGTTGCTGACCGCGCCAGGGCGTTGGGAGGTATCGTCGAAGTAGACCACGCGTCGGCTGTGGGCGACGACCGCATAGCCGTAACCGTAGGCGATGCCACCGGGGGCGCGCTTGGCGTAGGCTTCGCAGACGGCCTCCGCCGCCTGAGTCGCAAGAAAGCCGCGGTACTCGTCGCCCGAGGCGATCTCGATGCCGTCGTGAGGGACCTCGCCGGGCAATGCCGTCGAGGTGTTGTTGGACAGGCTGGACCCCCCGTCGCTGTAGTGGCTCGCACCGGTGTGGGTGTGGGTGGCGTTCAGCAGAATCTTCAGCGCCGGGATATCCGGGTTGAGCGCGGCCACCTTGGCGCGGATGTCGTCGAGCAGACCGGAACGTATCACCACCAGATCGGCGGAGACAAACACCACCAGATCAGCGCCGTTGTCGAGACAGAGCGCGCTGACCGTCAAAGGGTCCATGATCCCCTCTGATATCCGCATGTGGAACTGGCCAGGGATGTTGATCGGCTTGTCCGTGGAGATGTCGCGCGCCGCCCAGCCGATTCTCAGTTCATTCATCGTGTGGACCTCCTACGCCGCACCGGTTTCGGATGTGCTCAGACCGACGCTGTACCGTATCCTCTCAAGCCAAAGCGTACGAGAGCGACCAGGGCCAGACGCAGGACCTCAGGAAACGCGGCATCGGCCCGAAGCACGGTTGCACTGGAAAGCTGGGCCGGGTATGGTTACGCCGTGGCGTGTCGCGGGGAGCGGTTCGTGACCGCCTAAGGGACGATTCCGGCGCCCGCAATTCGGGCTCCGCCGACGAGCGGAAGCGACGTCCAGGTCGGCGCTCGCTGCCAGTCGGGATGAGCGGGCGGCCGCACCCGGCGCCTGGGGCGCGGGTCGGCCCAGCAAACAGGAAGGAGTCGGATCGATGAGAAGCGCGCTGTGGTCCTGCTTGGGCGGCTTGGCGGTCGCCGTCGTGCTGCTGGCCTCGGGTTGTGCCACCTACGACGCCGAACTCTACAAGATGTCCTTCGACCGCTTGGAGAAAGGGGCGGGGGATCATCTTCAGGCCGGGCGCTACTCGGAGACCGTGTTTATCACGCGGGCTCTGCTCGAGGCTGAGCCGGACAACGCCGTCGTCCGGCAACTCCAGCAGCAGGCCCTCGACGCGGCGCCCGAGACCTCCATACTGGTGAATAAGGCCATGCTGGGGTCGAATCTCTCGGATCGGACCCGCCGGTCGCCGTACCCAATCGGCTGGGCGATCGGGCTGTATCCTTTCAACCGTGTCTTGGACCTGGTCGATGTGATCAGCCTGGAGGCCGGCGTCTGCATCGGCGTGGGGGCCAAGGTGAAGGCGACCGACGCCCTGGCCGTGGGCGGCCAGGTTTCGGCCGGCGAAGTCTGCCTGGGGCTGGAACGCCGGCACCTGTCGGTACGCGCCACGGTCGACGACTTCCTGGAGGTCCTGCCGCTGGAAGCACGAGGTCTGGTCGAGGCCCGGGCCTACAGCGGCGGAGCGTACTCCTTGACCTACGCCAGCGCCGGACTCAAGAAGCCTTCCGCCGATGCCTACCAGCGTGCCCGCGACTACTGGGGCGTGGGAGCGCGGGCCGAAGCCGGCATTCTGGCCGTGAACGCGGAACTCCACACCCTTGAGCTCTTCGATGCCCTGGCCGGATTCATCCTGTTTGATCCGCTGCGTGACGACATCGGCACCACCCGGGGCATCAAGATCACGCCCTTGGAGCAGTCCTCGATGGGCAATCTTGCCACGCAGGCCCGCCGGAGGAAATGAGTTCGCCCGTCGGCGGTCGGCGAGCGCCCTGGCGTCCGCCCGGCCGCAGGCGCAGCAGGCGGTTCGGCCACGGCCTTCAACCCGATCGGCCTCAGCGCTGCGCCAGCTCCCGGGAGAGTTCGAGGTAGCGCTTGATGCCTTCGCCGGGGACGTTGAAGGGGATGTGGTTGCCGATGCACATCATGTAGCCGCCCGACAGGCGTCCGGTCTCGGCCATGGCTTCGACCATGGCACGGATCTCGGCGGGGTTGTTGCGCATCAGCACCCGGTTATCTCCCTCGCCGGCGATGAAGCAGTCCGGATGGCGCCGGGCGATAGCCTTGTAATGAGTGTAGGGCTCGCTGATGATGCCACGCGCGCCGCAAGCCATGACGTCGTCGGCAAAGGCGTCGACACAGCCGTCGACCATGAAGATGACCTCTTTGCCTGCCGCCTTGACGATGCCCCAGAACTCCTCGTAGCGCGGGAAGATGTACTTCCGCATCCAGGCCGGACTGACCACCGGGCCGGAGGTCAGGACGATATCGTCGTGGCTGATGACGAAATTCACCGGCAGGCGGGCAAAGGCCCGGAAGACCCGGCGGTTGATCTCGGCAAATTCGTCCATGATGCGCTCGAATTCGGGTTCCAGGCAGAGAGTCAGAAAGTTCTCATAGCCAAACACAAGCATGGGCCACATGAACATGCTGTTATAGAAGCCGACCGAGGCCGCGCTTCCGGCCGGCGCCTGGTTTCCCCACTCCGCGGGGTAGTTCTTCCGATGGCGCTGGTAGATGACCTCTTCGCTACGGTAGTCGCCATCGACCACCACGTTCCAGCCGCTGAAATCGCCCTGCGCCAGCGGACTGAAGCGCCGCATCTCATCCAGGCTGGCGAAGCGGTGACTGGCGTCGTGCTGCTGCCAGTTGGTGCGGTAGGCGCCGCCCCACCGCCCCCAGCCCTTGTCGGTCTGTGCCTCGAGACGCGGCAGCGGGGTATCGGTCGCCGGAACCGGCAGTCCGAGCTCGGGATAGAGCTGGGCCAGGCGCTCGCGGCACAGCTTCGGATGGTCATAGGAGTTGATGCCGGTCAGGTAGGTCTCCGCGTCCGGGCAGGACCAGTGCTCCCAGTGCGGAATCTGCTTCGGCCCGCGGCCCATGAAGCTGTCATACCGTGGATCGCTCATGCTCCGGCTACCTCCGCTGTTCTGGATGGGCCACGCAACGCGATACGTTCGTGCCACATGGGGTTCCGGTCAAACGCCGGAGGCTCTTGCGGGCGCAGGTCAGTTCCGTAGGTGGTGACTACTCAGGTCCTAGGGTTCAGGAAACGGCGAGACGGCGA
>CAIZKT010000812.1:0-6053 GCA_903933565.1 uncultured Victivallales bacterium
CAGCCCGCTGCCCATCATCTTCCTGAGTGCCTTCACGGAGCCGGCCGATAAGGTGCGTGCCTTCGCGGCCGGTGGCGTTGATTATGTGACCAAGCCCTTCGCCGCGGTCGAGGTGCTGGCGCGCACCCGCACCCACCTCCGGCTGCGTCGGCACCATCTCCATCTGGAAGACCTCGTCCGCCAGCGCGTCAAGGAACTCGCCGAGGCACACCAGCGCCTGCGCATCTGGGACGATGCCAAGACCCAGTGGCTCAATATGCTGTCCCACGAAATGCGGACGCCCCTCGTCGGCGTTTTCGCCGCCGCGGACCTCCTCTTCGCGGAGTTGCCACCTGCCTCGGACCTGCACATCATGCGCGAGGTCTACGATCTCTCCTGTCGGCGCATCCAGAAGCTGATGGATGATGCGCTCACCCTGACGCGTATTGACGTCGCGGCAGAGTGCTTTGACCTCCTGCCCGTGCGCCTGGCGCTGGTTCTGCAAGACGCGCTGCAGACGATTGCCGGGCAGGTCCCCGAGCGGGCGGTGAGGGTCTCCATGGCCGCCTTCGAGCAGATCACCGTGGTTGTGCAGCCGGAACTGCTGCAGCGTGCCTTTGTCGATCTGCTGCTGACGGCCACGCACTGTGTACTCAGCGGTGAAGCCGTCAGCCTGGAGGCGCACGCCACCGCCGGAGAAGCGCGGGTCATCATCGCCACCGGAGGCCAAGCGCTATCTCCCGAAGCCCTCGAGACGTTTTTTGATGTGGGCGGCCAGCGTGACCTGCTCAAGGGGGGCGGCGATTTCGGCCTGGGGGCGGCACTAGCGGGTCGGATCCTGCGACTTTTCGGAGGTCGGGTCTCGGTGCGCAACGGTTCAGATCGTGGTATCGTCATAGAGGTCGCGCTGCCCATGGATAGCCGCGCGCGCTTGCCGGAAGGATACGAACGATGAGTTCATCCCCAGCCACCCCACGGCCCGCGGGCCCCATTGCGATTGTCGACGACGAGCCCGAGAACCTGAACGTCCTGGAGGCCTTGCTCTCCCATGCTGGCTACTCGGTGGTTCTCTTTCCGCGCGGTGAACTGGCCCTCGCCGCGGCTCTCGAGGAGCCCCCCGCGCTGGTGCTGCTGGACATCCGCATGCCGGGCCTGAGCGGCTACGAGGTCTGTCGGCGCTTCAAGGCGGAGGACCGTCTCAAGGCGATCCCCATCATCTTCATCAGCGCCCTCTCGGCCAGCGCCGACATCTCCGCCGGATTCGAGTGTGGAGGGGTGGACTACATCGCCAAACCTTTCCGCGAGTCTGAGGTGCTGGCCCGGGTGCGGGCCCATCTCGCCTTGCACGAGGCCTATGCCAAACTGGCCGAACAGCATGCACAATTGGCCACCCTCGAACGCCAGCGCGATACGCTTGTCCATATGCTGGTGCATGACATGCGCAGTCCTTTGCAGGCCATTCTTGGACACCTGCAACTGGTCGAAGCGAGCAGCACCAAGCTCCTGCAAGCCGATGATCTTGACAGTCTGCGCACGGCCATCAGCGGCACCCGACTGCTCACCCGGATGGTCTCCACGGTGATCGACCTCAGCCGGATGGAGACCAGCGAGATCCCCCTGCGCCCGGAGACCATTGCGGTTCGCCACATTTTCCAGGCCGCCTGCGCCCAGACAGCCAATCCTGCGAACCACCACCGCATCATCGCCGACATCGCCGCTTCCTGCGCCCTCTTGCGGTGCGATGTCGATCTGACTGTTCGTATCGTCGCCAATCTTCTCGCCAATGCGCTCAAGTACTCGCCAGATGACCGCGAGATCATCTTTGGCGCGCGGCCCGATCCCAGCGGGGTCCGCCTCTGGGTGCGGGACCGTGGACCCGGAATTCCGGCCCGGGACCACCAACGCATCTTTGAGAAGTTCGGCGTGGCCGCGCATTCCTCGGGCAAGCGCTCGTCGTCGACCGGCCTGGGCCTGGCGTTCTGCAAGTTGGCGGTCGAAGCCCAGGGCGGAAGCATTGGCATCGAGAGTGAGTCCGGTAAGGGCAGCAGCTTCTGGTTCACCCTCCCGGCGGCCACCGCGCCGTTGTCCGGGGTGGATTGAGCCATGCGGCCACCCTCACCGGCAACGCCGCGATCTGGAGTGCGCTGGCAAGTCCGCCTCGGGCAAAGGCGATTCTCTGCCGCCCCACTCCACCTAAGAATTAACGACCTGTGCAATAAGGAAGTCCGCCTGGAGCGCTGAAGGGCTGTTTCAGGAAACGACCGCCGTCGTACCGCCGGCAATGAAAGCGGCGTCGACGGGCCGCGGACGCGGCCCTCTGCCGCACGCAGTCCATATCGCGCGGCGGCCATGTGGACTGCGTGTGGCAAGGTCGCCGACGGCGACCGCGACACCGCTTTGGCTTGGCGCCTGTGTCATGCCTGACGGCGGGTGTTCTCGCGCAACCCGATACGGCAGACAGACCACGGGGTGTTGCGACGCCCAGCCCGGTTTCTTGAAACAGCCCTGCCTTGCATCCCTGGCGCGTTGACAGTGCAGCCTGATACCACTACGGTTGGGCGTCGTTGCGACCACTATAGTCAGGGGTGACTCAGCATGCGGCGGGGGTGTTTACTTCTTGTAGCGGTGGGGCTGCTGGTGGCGCTGAACGGCTGCCGGACGCCGTTTGAGCCGCCCACGATTCCGCTCGCGAATCTGTATCCGACGCTGCATCCCGGCAGCATTCTGGACAGCAGCAAACCGCTGCGCCTGACGGAGGTGGAGGTGGCAGCGGTTCTGAGCCAGCTCGGACTGCTGGAGCCGTTGCGGGCGCATGGCTTGGGCACGGTGGAGGTGCCGCTGGTGTCGCGCGGCCTGGAACGGCATGGCTACGCTGAGCTGGATGCACGGCGCTCGGCCTGTCCGGTTCACTGGGTGGTGCTACGCGGGGTGGCGGAAGCGGGTGGGACGTGGTTGGTGGTGGAGGCCGGGATGGAGTCGACGCCGGGGTGCGCCTCAGCGTGCGGCATTGACCTGGTGGCGGCGCCGGTAAGCGTCCGTCCACGCACGGATGTCTACGGCCGACGCTCGCAGGTGGAGACCTGGCGCGGGGGGTTGGGTGCGTCTCCGGTGGAGGTGCGTCGGGTGCTCCCGTCGGGACGGCCCGCGTACTGGGAACTCGAGTACCGTCAGGCCATGCCCCGTCTGGCCGCTGGGACCTGAGTATCGTCGGGCGCGGAGTCTACTGACAGGTCAGACGTGCAGATGAAGCCATCACGGCCACGGTTGCGGGCGCCTTTCACGGCGGGCGCCTTCGTGCGGCGGCGGCCCTGGCGCGCGGCCTGCGGCGGCGCCCTCGTGGTGATTCTTGGCCTGGGTCTGTGGTGGCGCGGACTTGGGCCGGTCCCGAGATCTCCGAGGCCGGCGGATGCGCTGCCAGCGGCGGCGGCGGCCGGAGGTCTGGAGGGGCCGTCCGAGCGGCAGGCGCCGAGGGCCTCGAGCCGGGCGCCGCTTGCCGCGCTGGCGGCCGGGCCAGGGGTCGGTGCGATCGCCGCCGGACTGGCGCCAGCCGGACAGGCTCCCACCGGCAGTCTGCCAAGCCCCTTTACGCTCACGGCCACGGCGGCGGAAGCGACCACGCAGAGTCTGATGTTGACGGTGGCCAGCTATGCTCTGGAGCCAGCCTGGGGTGGGCGCTGGGCCGTAACTCTGGGGGAGGCGTTGCCGCTGGCGGTCGAGGGCGAGCCGGCGTTGCCCTTTGTACGACACGAGGTGCTGCTGGGTGGAAGCTCCGAGCCGGAGCTGGAGATCGTGAGCGCGGTGTGGGAGGAGCGCGCCTGTCCGCCGCTGCTGGCGTCTCCGGGTTTCGTCTCCCGGGCCGCGGCCCCGCGTGGGGCTGGCGCCAGCGGACTGGCAAGCCGCGCGACGGTGGGGCGGTTTCCGGACTCACCGGCACGGCTGACGCCGGTCTATCGCTGGCGTGGTTTGCGGGGCGTGGGCGTCATCTTCTGCCCCTTCCGCTATGATGCCGCCGCGGGGGTGCTGGGGATTTGTCGGCGTCTGGAGGTGCGGGTGCGTGGCGCCGCCGCCGCGACGGACCTGGCGGCGCTACCCGGGTCGACCCTGGCTCTCGCCGCGCAGCGCTGGCCCGAGCAGACGGCGCCGGTGGCGAAGACGGGCGGCGCCAGCGTGCCCCAGGAGTCCTTACTCGTTCTGGTACCCGAGTTTCTCGTGGCGGCGCCGGCCCTGGCTGAGTTCGCGCTGTGGAAACAACAGCGCGGCGTGGCGGTCAGCGTGCAGGCCGTCTCCGTCCCGGTTGGCGCGAGCACCATCAGCGCGCTGATTCGGGGGTATGCTGAGGGGAAGGATCGTGCCAACGTTCTGCTGCTCGGCGACGAGGCCGCCATTCCGCCGGCGCAGATGACGGCGCCGCCGTCGGATACGGTGTATGCCCTGCTGGATGGCAGCGCCGACCGCTACCACGACCTCAGCATCGCCCGGCTGACGGCGACCTCTGCCGGAGATGTGGCGATCCAGCTTGGACGGACGGTGATGTACGAGCGCTGGCAGTGGCCCTCGCCCAGCCCGGGCACCTGGTGCGGCGCGGCGACAGGCGTGGCCTCGAACGAGAACCAGGGGAACCTCGGACTGCTGGACCGTGAGGCGATGGAGACGGCGCGCTTGAGTCTCCTCGATTTTGGCGATTCGCCCTGTGATGCGATCTACGACCTGCCGGGGGTGACAGCGAGCCAAGACACCCTGGCCGCCGCCTGGAACCGCGGTCGGGGCCTGATCCTCTACCTGGGACACGGCCTGCAACAGAGCTGGCGGACGACGGGTTTTGCGGTCAGCGACGTGAGCCAGCGGCTGCGTTACGGGGCGGCGCTGCCCTTCGTGGTCAGTGCCGCCTGCTACACGGGCAACTTCGCGGTCTCGACCGAGTGTCTGTGCGAGGCTCTTCTCAAGGGTGGCAGCGCCAGCGAACCGACGGGCGCGGTCGGCGCCATCGGCGCCACCTCCGTCATGGACTGGGACCCGCCCGTGGTCATGCTGCAGAGCTTTACCGCCTATCTCACTCGGCGGGCGCAGTTTGCCAGCGGCGGGATGACCTTTGTCGGCGGAGCGCCACGGAGCACGGCCGGGGAACTGACCTTCGGGGCGGTGCAGCGGGCGGTTGACTTCTGTCTTGCGACCCCGATCCAGGGCGATATCGCCGCCCGCAGGATCGTGGAGCAGACGCACCTTTTCGGCGACCCCACGCTCGGGGTGAGAACACGTATCCCCACGGCTCTGCGGGTGGGCCACAGCCCGACGGCGACCTGCGGGGCGCCGTTCGAGGTTACGGCGCAGGAGGCGGCCACGGGACGCGCCCTGGCGGGGTTGACGGTATGCTTGTTTGCCTCGGGCGGGGTGCAGTGGTTGGGCACGACCGATGACCAAGGCAGCGCGACGTTTGCGGTGCCCGCCGAGGCTGTGCCCGAGGCCCTTACGGTCACGGTCTATGCGCCGGACGTGATTCCCTATCAGGGAGTGGTCCGCGTTTCGGCGCTGGTCGCGCCGGTGGTGGTGGTCACGGCCGCCCTGCCGGTGGGTCGCCGCGCGGTCCCCTATACGACGAGCCTGGTCGCCCGCAGTGGCAACGGTCGCGGCCTGCGGTGGAGCACCACCGGTGAGCTTCCGGCAGGGCTGAGCCTGGTTTCGGATGGCACTTTAGCCGGCACTCCGGCCGGGTTCGGGAGCTGGCATCTGGTGGTGCGCGCCACCGACGATAGCATGCCACCCCATGCGGCTGAGGCGGAGTACGAGTTGCTCATCGAGAGCCCTGTCTATGTCGGCCTCACGGTGCTTCCCGAAGCGGAAAGTTGCGGGGCGTATAGGACCGACATCCAGGCTCTCGGCACCTGGCCGCCGTTCAGCTTTAGCGTCCCGGTTGCGACTGAGCCGGGGGGCGCGGGGCAGCCCGCGTTTCCTGACTGGTTGGCGCTGTCGCCGAGCGGGGAACTGGTCGGGGTGGCCCCGGCTCCGCTCACCGTGACACTGCCCATCCGGGTGACGGACGCCCTCGGCTACGAGAGCACGGCCGAGCTGACGCTGAC
>CAIZKT010000813.1:0-14992 GCA_903933565.1 uncultured Victivallales bacterium
ATGGAGCGGCCGCGGCTCGCTGCCAGAGCCGACCCGACGGTGGGCGGTCCGGTGGGCGGTCCGGTGGGCGGTCCGGTGGGCGGTCCCAGATTCGAGCGGTCGTGGCAAGGGTCTCATGAATCCAACCGAACGGCGCAACTCCACCCTCAACGCTGCCGGCGAAGCCCTGTTTGGCTTCAAGGCGAACCTGATCGCCTCGGCGACGGTATTGACCGTGTTGTTGCGCGAGTACGGCGCCAGTCCGCGGCTGATCGGGGCGGTCTGGAGCATCGAAACCGCGGGAGCGCTGCTGCCCCAGTTGCTCGGGCTGTACGTCTTTCACTCCTACCGCCAGCGTAAGCGCCGCCTCATCCTCTGGCACATGGTCGTGATGCTCCCGGTTCTGGGCGTGATGAGCGCGCTGACCTGCATGGCGTCCAGTCTCGACCCCGCCGTGTACCGCTGGAGCATGCTGGCGGGACACGCCTACTACTGGCTCATGATCGGCGTGGTCAATGCCGCCTGGTCCGACTTCCTGGCGGGAATCTTCCCCACTAGCATTCGCGGCACGGTGATGGGGCTGGCCATGTTCGCCGCCTCGTTCGCCGGGGCGCTGGGCGGGTTGGTTGCCGGGTACCTGATCCGCAGTTTCCCAGCCCCGCAGGTCTATGCGGCGCTTTACGGTGTCGCCTGGGGTTTGGGAACCCTGTCGATGTGCTTGTGGATCCCGGTGGATGACACGGCTCTGCGTGACAGTACCGAGCCCCCGCCGCCCTCGATCCCACTCCTGGCCAAGCACTTCGCGCACAGCCTGGCGGATGGCAACTTCCGCGCCTTTCTCCTCGCCCGCATCCTCGCGACCCTGGGATTCTGCATCATCCCCTTCATCGCGCTGCGTTTCATGGACCCCGCCAGCGGCGGACTCTCGCGCAGCACGATCGTTTCGTGTGGCGCCGTCATGACCCTGGGCTTCTCGCTCGGCAGCCTGGTCATGGGACCGCTCGGCGATCGCTATGGACACCGCCTGGGCGTGTTACTGGGAAGCGGCCTGCAGGTTGTCGCCCTGCTGGTCCTGCTCTTCATCCCCGGGCTGGCAGGCTGCATTCTGGCCTACGGCTGCGCCGGAATCTGCAATGCCTGCGGCTGTGTGTCGCACTACAACATGATCTTCGAAACCTGCCCCCATGAGCACCGCATGGCGCACATCTCGATTGGCAGCCTGCTCATCGGCGCCCCCATGGCCTTTGCCGCGGTGCTGGCTGGCCTGATCGCCGAATGGTCCTCCCTCGACGCCGTCTTCGGCCTCTGCCTGGCCCTCAGCGCCATGGCCTTCGTCTGGTGCCTGCTGCGGGTCAAAGAACCGCGCACGCTGAAGCTCGCGGCGGGCTCCCTCTGAGCCCAGCGGGCGGGTTCGCGGTATCCCCCGTGGGACGGCGCGCTATCCCTGGAGCCCGCGATGCCCAGCCCGTTGCGGGCGGGTTCGCGGTATCCCCCGTGGGACGGCGCGCTATCCCTGGAGCCCGCGATGCCCAGCCCGTTGCGGGCGGGTTCGCGGTATTCCTAACGCTGAAAGAGCATCTCGGCGTAGGTCGGCAGCGGCCAGTACGAGGCCCCCGTCCGGGCCTCCAGCCCATCGGCCGCCTGGCGCAGACGAGCCATGGCCGGGAGCACGTCCTCCTGGCAGGCCCGGGCTCGGCCCGTGGCCTCCTCCACCTCGCGGGCGCGCGTCATCGCTTCTTCAAGCTGCTGCAGCGCCTCGCCCAGAGCGCTGCTGCCTTGCAGGAGGTCGTGCAGAAGCTCCGTAGCGACCTTGGGCACGCCGAAGGGTTGCAGGGCCGCCACCGTCCGGGCCTGCTCGCCGACGAAGGCCAACACCGCCGGCAGGATCTGCCGACGCACCATGAAAACCGCCGTCTTGGCTTCGATCAAAATCGTCTTGGCGTAGTTCTCCACCAGGACCTCGTAGCGAGCCTCGTACTCCGCCCGGGAGAAAACCCCGTGACGTTCAAACAGCGCCACATTCTTCGGCGCCATCATCTCCGTCAACGCCTCGACTGTGGAGGCCAGGTTCGGCAGGCCCCGGCGCGCGGCCTCCTTCTTCCAGGCCGAGGTGTACCCGTCACCGTTGAAGATCACCCGATGGTGCTCACGGGCGTAGGCATGCAGCAGCTTCTCGAGGCGCCGGGTAAGGGGTTCCGCGGCGGGCGCCTCGAGCTCGTCGGCGATCTCCCGCAACGATTCCGCCACGATCGTGTTGAGCACAAAATTCGGGCCTGATAGAGACTGCGCCGAGCCCGGCATCCGAAACTCGAATTTGTTGCCGGTGAAGGCGAAGGGCGAGGTGCGGTTACGGTCGGTCGAATCCCGGGGCAGGGGGGGCAGGGTGCTCACCCCGAGCTGCAGTGTCCGCTTGCCTTTCGAACTCTTGGCCCCATCGCGCTGAATCTGCTCGAAGATGTCGGTCAACTGCTCTCCCAGGAAGACCGACACGATCGCCGGCGGCGCTTCGTTCGCCCCCAGGCGGTGATCGTTGCCGGCATGCGCCACCGCGGCCCGTAGCAGATCCGCATAGCGATCCACCGCCCGGATGACGGCGAAGAGGAACACCAGAAACTGCACGTTGTCGTGAGGCGTGTCACCCGGCGCCAGCAGGTTGATCCCGTCGTCGGTCGCCATCGACCAGTTGTTGTGCTTGCCGGAACCATTGACCCCGGCAAAGGGCTTCTCATGCAGCAGGCAGACGAAGGCGTGCCGCCGGGCCACCTTCTGCAAGGTCTCCATCACCAACTGATTGTGGTCAACGCCGACGTTGAGCACTTCGAAGATGGGCGCGATCTCGTATTGGCCCGGCGCCACCTCGTTGTGCTGCGTCTTGGCGGTGACGCCGAGCAGCCAGAGTTGCTGGTTGACCTCATTCATGAATGACGCCACGCGCTCGTGCAGGCTGCCGAAGTAGTGGTCTTCCATCTCCTGCCCCTTCGGCGCCGGGGTGCCGAACAGGGTGCGACCGCAGAACAACAGGTCCGTGCGCCGCTCCAGGAAACGGCGGTCGATCAGGAAGTACTCCTGCTCGGCCCCCAGCGTCGCCATCACCCGCTGCGTTCTCGTCTGGCCCAGCGCTCGCAAAACCCGCAGCGCCTGAGTGTTCAGCGCATCCATCGAGCGCAGCAGCGGCGTCTTCTTGTCCAGCGCGTGGCCGTGGTAGGAGCAGAAGAAGCTGGGGATGAACAGCGTGGTGTTGTCGCCGTCCTTCTTGATGAACACCGGCGAGGTCGAGTCCCAGGCTGTGTAGCCACGCGCCTCAAAGGTGGCCCGCAGGCCGCCAGAGGGGAAGCTCGAGGCGTCGGGCTCGCCCTGGCTCAACTCCCGGCCGCTGAACTCCATGATGACCGCACCCTCCGGGGTCGGTGAGATGAACGAGTCATGCTTCTCGGCCGTCATCCCCGTCATCGGCTGGAACCAGTGGCAGTAGTGCGTCGCCCCGCGCTCGATGGCCCAGTCCTTCATGGCACTGGCCAGAATGTCCGCCAACGACCCATCCAGGGGCTTGCCCTCACGCACCGTCGCCTGCAAGGCCTTATACACATTCCGCGAGAGACGCTCCCGCATCACGGCATCATTGAAGACATAGGCCCCGAACATGGCCGGAACGAGCTTGGACTTATCGCTGTCATCCATCGGTGTTTCGCTCCCCTAAACGTCGCGTGCCGACCGGGCACAGCCCCAGTCGGCACGCTCTGAAGAATCGTGGCTCACTTCACCTCGTCGAGGCGAATGCAATGCTTCTCCGCGGCCAACAGGGTCACCGCCTCAAGCACGCGCTGGGTCTTGAAGGCGTCCGCAAAGTCGGGAATGGGCACGACCGGCTCCTGCCCGCCGAGAACCCGCAGGATGTCCGAGGCCGTGTTGGTGAAGGCGTGTTCGTAGCCGATGCCGTGCGAATCCGGCCACCAGGCGTCGGCGTACGGGTGGTCCGGCGCGTGCGTACACATGATCGTGCGCCACCCCTGAATGCCGCGCGGCCCGGTCGCATCGTAGTACTCAAGCTCGTTCATGCGCTCGAAGTTGAACTTCAGCGAGCCCTTGGTGCCGTTGATCTCAAAGCCGTTGCGGTTCTGGTTGCCCGTGGCCATCCGCGTCGCCTCGAAGTGGGCCACCGCACCGCCCTCGAACCGGCAGATGAACAGCACCGCGTCATCCACGGTCACCGGCGCCATGGTCCGGGTATCGCCCTGCGTGCCTCCGGCAATCCCGCCGCCCGAGACCTTGGTGAGCACCGCGCGCTGCTTGATGAAGGTCTCAAACAGTGCCCCGTTCACCTCGGTGATCTCTTCTCCCGTCACGAAACGCGTCATATCAATGACATGCGCCGCCAGATCGCCATGCGACCCGGAGCCGGCGACCTCCTTCTGGAAGCGCCAGATCAGCGGCACCGACTCATCCGCCCAGTCTTGCAGATAGAAGGCGCGGACGTGCCGGATGGTCCCCAGCGCCCCCGAGCGCGCCAGCTTGTAGGCGTAGGCGACCGCCGGGCAGCGCCGGTAGTTGTACCAGACGAAGGTCGGCACCTTCGCCTGCTTGGCGAGCTGCACCATCTCGCGGGCGTCAGCCAGGTTGTCAGACAACGGCTTCTCGCACGACACCGGCTTGCCGGCGGCCAACGCCGCCCTGGCCACCGTCGCGTGCAGATGGTTCGGCGTCACCACATCCACCAAGCCGATCTCGGCAGCCCGCACCGTCGCTTGCCAGTCGGTCGAAACGTTCTTCCACCCCCACTTCTGCGCGAAGACCTGGGGCTCCTCCTGCGGCATGCCGTAGGACGTATGCATCACCGGCGTGACCGGAGACTTGAAGAACTTCCTGACCTGAGACCAGGCGTTGGAGTGCGTCCGCCCCATGAACCCCTGCCCAATCAAGGCAATGTTGAGCTGCTCTTTCTCGGCCATCACCAAACCTCCTCTGTTCGTCGTGCTGCCGCTCACTCCCCCGTGGGGGACTACCGTGTTCCCGGGAACCCCGGCGCCGCGCTGCGCCAGCTCCCGCCTGCCGCCTGCGTGACCCTGACTATACCGCGACAGAAAAGCAGCGGCAAGCACCGCGCGCCAACGACCGTAATGCCAGAGAAGTTCGCCGCGGACCGTGGAGGGCGAACCTCTCCAGGCGCGCAGGCGCCGCTGAGCCGTCGGCAAGAGGCGAGCGCGACGGGGAACGGCTCACCGCCTTTGGCGGCCTTGCCACGCGCACTCCAAAAGGGGCGGCGCGTCTCCCACTATGGACTGCGCGCGGCAGAGGGCTGCTGGCCAGCAGACCGCCGACGCCGCTTTCACTCCCGGCGCCCCGCCAAAGCGGTGTCGCGTCCGCCTTTGGCGGTCTTGCCACCGCAGTCCAAAAAGGGCGCGTCTCCCACTTTGGACTGCGTGCGGCAGAGGTCTGCTGGCCAGCAGACCGCCGACGCCGCTTTTATCTCTGCGCCCCGCCAAAGCGGTGTCGCGGTCGCTTTCGCGGCCTTGCCACCGCAGTCCACATCACCAGTCCGGGGCAGCGTCGTACTCGTCTGAGACCTGCAGCCGGTCTATCGGCAGCGCGTAGATCGTTCTGATCTGCGCCGACAGCGCCGTCCGCTCAAACCAGCCCGCCGAGCACCATGGGTACAGGTTCGCCACAGGTACCAGGCAGTGTTTCACGGGGTTCTGATGCGCGTAATTCAGCCGCGTCAGGTACGACTTCTGGTAAGTCAGCCGCGTCTCGCGGAAGTTGTGCCAGACCTTCCGGCCGGGTCTGCCGTCCTGACGATTGACCCACTTGGCGGTCTTCTCATGCAGCAGCCCCAGCATGCCGCTGAGACTCTCGGCCCCGGGCGGTTTCGGCGGGGAGTGGCCCACAAAGTGGTAATGGTTCGAGAATACGGCCCACGCCTCCAGTTGCCAGCCGAAGTCGCCGGCCACGGCCAGAAGTCCGCGATGCAGAACCTCCAGCCGTGCCGCCCCGCGGAAGTGATGCTCTTTGCGGTAGGTTCCCACCGTCACGAAGTAGGTGCCGCTCTCCGCCAGCCTATGCACCGGAGCATGCGGCCACGGCGGCGCTTTGTGGAGAGTGGATCTGCCGTTGTCGCATCCTGTGCTCATGCCTCTCCCCTTAGCCAAAGCGGTGTCGCGTCCGCCTTTGGCGGTCTTGCCACGCGCACTCCAAAAGGGGCGGCGCGTCTCCCACTTTGGACTGCGTGCGGCAGAGGTCTGCTGGCCAGCCGACCGCCGACGCTTTCACTATCGGTGGTCAGGAGCCGCAGGTCCAACTATTGGAACAGTCCCAGCGAACGACTGGCGGCCGGCCAAACCCCGCGCCATGGTAGGCACGGTGACGATCGTGAGGCTGGCATCATGGCAAGACTCGGGAGGTAGAGCTGATGCGTGCGCAAGCGTTGTGCATCCTCAACCCAGACAGCTACGAACAGATCTATGGCCCGGAGGAGCGCGCCGAGATGGCGGCGCTGGTGGATCTCTACGCCCCGCCGCAGACCCGCGAGTCCGTGGCGGCCAATCCGGCTCTCCTGCGACCTTGCGAGATCATCTTCTCCGGCTGGGGGGCGCCCTGTATCGATGCTGCCTTTCTGGCGGCGGCGCCGCGGCTGCGGGCCCTGTTCTACGGGGCGGGGTCCGTCAAGGGTGTGGTGACTGACGCGCTCTGGGATCGCGCCATCGTGGTCACCAGCAGTTGGGGCGCCAACGGCATCCCGGTGGCCGAGTACACCCTGGCGCAGATTCTCTTCTCGCTCAAACTGGGCTGGCGGTTCGCCCTGCAGATCAAGCAGCAGGGCAAGTACCCAGCGCGCACTCCCGTACCCGGCGCCTACAGCAGCACCGTGGCCATCATCTCGCTGGGCATGATCGGCCGTCTGGTCTGCGATCTGCTCCGGCGCTTTGAGGTTAAGGTCATCGCCTACGACCCCTTCGCCAGCGCCGAGACCGCCGCGACCCTGGGGGTGTCGCTCTGCTCCCTCGACGAGTGCTTCGCGCGAGCGGATGTCGTCTCCCTGCACACACCCTGGCTCCCCGAGACGGAGAAGATGATCACGGGAACACACTTCCGGGCCATGAAGCAGGACGCTACCTTCATCAACACCGCCCGCGGCGCGGTGGTCGACGAGCCGGCCATGATCGCCGTCTTGCAGGCGCGACCCGACCTCACCGCCATCCTCGATGTGACCCACCCCGAGCCACCCAAGCCCGGCTCGCCCTTGTACACGCTGCCAAACGTCATCCTTACGCCCCATATCGCCGGCTCGATGAACCATGAGTGCCGCCGGATGGGACACTATGCCGTCGAGGAATGCCGACGCTTCCTCAAGGGCGAGCCGCTGCTGTGGCAGGTAACCAAGGAGCGCGCGGCGACCTTGGCGTGAGCCGGCTGCGGCGTTTGTCGTAGAGTCACTCGACAGTCACGGTAAACGATCTCCAACCCTCCATCATCAGGAGTCTCATCCCATGATCCGCGGCGGTCTGGTCTCCGTCAGTTTCCGCAAACTCTCGGCACGCGAGATCATCGATCTTGTCGTGCGCGCTGGCCTGGAGGGCATCGAATGGGGGGGGGATGTCCACGTTCCCCACGGCGATGCCAGCACTGCCCGCGAGGTCGCCGCCATGACCCGCGACGCCGGGCTGACGGTGGCCGCCTACGGCTCCTACTACCGGGCCGGCGAACCCCCGACCGGCGATAACCCCGACTTCGCCGCGGTCCTGAATTCCGCCGCGCGGCTCGGTGCGCCCACCATCCGGGTGTGGAGCGGCCGGCGGCCGAGCCAGGCAGCGGACCACGCCTACCGCGGCCTGGTGCTGGCGGACCTGCGCCGCATCGGCGCCCTGGCCGCGGCCCACCAGATCGTGGTGACCTGCGAACACCACGGTCACACCCTGACCGATTCCCCCGCTTCGGCGCGCGATCTCTACGCCGCCCTCAAAGGCCAGAACGTCGAGGCCTACTGGCAGCCCTCGCCGGAACGGTCCGTCGGGGAGAATGCCGCCGGGCTGATGGAACTCCTGCCGCGACTGGTCAATCTGCACCTGTTTCACTGGATCAGCGCCAACGGCCGCAGCGAGCGCTGCCCCCTCGCCGCCGGGCGGGCGGACTGGGAGCGCTACCTGCGCCTGGCCAAGAGCACGGGGCGACCCCACTGGGCACTGCTTGAGTTCTTCAAAGATGACCGAGCCGAGCAGTTCAGCGACGACGCCACCACCCTGCGGTCCTGGCTGGCGGGGCTTGTATGAGAACCAGGGTTCAGGGTTCAGGGTTCAGGGTTCAGGGTTCAGGGTTCAGGCTGGACATGGAGGCGGTTGCCATGCATATCAGACCCCGAAACCTGAAACCCGTTCTCACTTCAGTATGTCCGGCCCCAGCCGGGGGCTGGGCTGAACCCTGAACCCTGAACCCTCGGACCTGAGTTCTCACGACCTACGGAACTGACCTGCGCCCGGTGCGGTTCCGCGCGCCTGCCACGGTGTGGGCACCGGGTATAGTATGAGCCCAACGTCGGGGAACAGGCCCCGTTCCAACGCCCGCGTCCAGCAGGAGAAAGCGGTGTCCGAGACCTCCTCCACGACCCCAGCCGCAGCCGCGCTGCCGAGCCGACCCGGTCAGGCCAACCTCCAGAACCTGGCCCTGCTTGGACTGTGCGCCACGGCTCTGCTGGTACGCTTCTACGCCCTCGAACGCCAGTCTATCTGGTACGACGAGGCCAACGGTATCCGCATCGCCATGCGACCGCTGCGCGAGGTGTTCAGCGAACTCACGGCAGACGCCTCGCCGCCCCTCTATTACCTCATCCTGCACGGGTGGACCGCCTGGCTGGGCCAAAGCGAGTTTGCGGCACGCGCCCTTTCCGCCCTGGCTGGCGCCGCTCTGATCCCGCTGCTGTACCTGGCCGCGCGACGCCTGTTTGGCCAACGCACTGCCTGGACCGCGGCGGGGCTGGCCACGCTGAGCCCCTTCCACGTCTACTACAGCCAGGAAGCCCGCATGTACTCACTGCTCGCCGCCCTGGCGGTACTGGCGCTCTGGACCGGCTTCCAGGCGGCCCGGACAAACCGTTGGCGCGACTGGAGCGCCTTTGCGGTCGCCTGCGCCCTCTGCGCCTACACCCACAACTACGGGCTGTTCGTCGCCCTGGGCGCCGCCAGCGGCGCACTCGTCATCTCCGGGCGCCGACGCGAAAAGCAAATCCGCCTCGGGTTGGCCTGCCTGCTGGCGGCCCTGCTCTACCTGCCCTGGCTGCCGCAGGCCCTGCGCAGCCAGTTCCAGGGCAGCGCCATCACCGGCGGCTGGTTGCCCCCCTTCAGCCTGGGCCTGATCACCCAAACCGTGTCACACCTCTGCGGCATGCACATGTTCACGCCTGCCGCGGCACTATTTTGGGTGGGCTACGCCGCGGTTGCCCTGGCCTTCGGCGGATTACTGCTCCGCCGTCGGTACCGGCGCGACGGTACGCCGTTCTGGCGCTGGCAGGTGACCCCGACGACAGCCTTTGTAGCCACCGCCTTCGGCGTTGCCGCCGCAACCCCCTTGTTGATCTCGATCCTCAAGCCCATCTATCTCCCCGAGCGCTACCCCATCGCCTTCTGGCCAGCCTGGGTGCTCCTGCTTGCCGCCGGACTCTGTCGACTGCCGCGGCCCTGGTTCCTCAGCGCCACCGCGGCGCTGCTCATCACCGCCAGCGTCGGGCTTCTCGGACACTTCGGCTACATGCAGAAGTCCGGTGACCGCAACGCCACGATCTTCCTGGCCGAGCAGATCCAGGACAACGACCTCGTGGTCTTTGCCCCGCACTGGACCGCCGTGGCCCCCCTTTATTACCTCAAGAAGCTCCCCCGCCAGACCGGATTCCCTATGCTCACCCTCGAAGAGCGCCCGCACCACAACGAGGCCCTGGAGCGCGAGCCCCGCTCACTGGCCGATCTGATGACGCTCCTGAATTCGCACCAGCGCGACACCGGTGGCCGCGTCATCCTGTTCCGACTGGTCTCCGACTGGGAGCGCGACGCCGCCCAGCTGCAGGCGGAGCTTGAGCGCACTTGGACGCGCCTCGCCGCCCGCGAGTTTCCACCCGTGGCGGTGCTGATCTATGGACCCCGCCAGACCGCACCCGAGGCATCCCCATGAGCCTGGTCGGCCAACCTATCCGCGCCGCCAGGATCCCCCTTGACTACCCGTACCCCCCGGCGCTGACCAGAGGCTGGCCAAGATCATCCTGAGCGGCTGGAACCGCGGCGCCCGGAGCGGCCCCACACGCACCTTCGCCGCGGCCTCCAGCCCTGATTAAACACTTCGCGGCTGTAACTCTTTGGTATCAAGCGAGATGATGTTTTTGCTTTCTCCACCACACGCACTCGTCCAGGCCGGCCGGGTTCCTGATGCCGACCAGACGGAGGAAGTGCTCCTGTTCCGGTGTCAAGGTGGTCACCTTCCAGAACGTTCGAGTGGCGGCGGACTTCTCGGACATCATCACGCGGTAGTTGACCAGTTTGGCCTGAGCCACAGCCTCCAGCGGGGCGGTAACCGCCTTGCCACCGAGGCAGTCGATCTCGAAGATCCGTTTCAGCAGCAGGGCCAGTATGCAGAGGAACACGTGGGAGCGGACGCGGGTTTCCAGCCAGTGACGTACGGGATGGATGTCCACGAAGTGCTTGAGGTCGTCGAAGAGCGTCTCAACCTCCTGGAGGTTCTTGTAGCTTTCGACCACCTTGCAGGGGGACAGATCCTGCCGGGTCGTGGTCAGGATGAACACGCCATCGGATCTGCTTTCGGCGGCGATGGCGCTTTCGTCGAGCCGGTAGCCGATGGGTTGCATGGCGGCATCCTCGTGTTGGCAGCAGAAGAACCGCCGGTAACGTCGATTGTGCCCATCGAACACTCTTTCCAGGCGCAGTGCGCGCTGCTTGTCCTGCTTTCCGGCGAGGACCTTGTCGAGCTCCTGCGACAGTTCCGCAATCTTCTGTTCGCGTCGCAGCCGGACCCCTTTGGCGCGCTCCTGGTTCAAGGCGCAGACGAAGCGCATCGTCTCGCCGCGGCGGTAACGGTATTTCCCCAGCAGTTTGGTCACTTTGGCGCTTGCCGATTTGTTGTCGCGGTGCAAGGCGCTGCACAGCTCACGGACTCGGGCGCCGTCAACCGCCTGGTCTGCATCGAGTCGCGCCACGAAAGCCGCGAGATCCTGCCACACTCCCGTCTGCCGTTCGGTCTCCGAAAGCTCCAGCAGTTGCGCCGTCTTCCACAGCAGGAAGTCCTCCACGTGGATCTGTCGGTCGGTGATCTTCTGGCCCCTCCATTCGGTGATCTCCCCCTCGAACAAGGCATCATCGTCCAGCACCATCGGCATCATCTCGTCCTGCCGATGCTTCACGCCCATGATGTAGTCGTACTGCTCGGCCTCGATGCTCTCCAAGTTCAGCCTGCTGATCATGCCGCGGTCGCCGACAAAGGTTGTCTCCTCGATGTGAAACTCCTGCTTCAGTTGCCGTACCACTTCGCCGACGGTGGCCTCGTCCTTGGTATTGCCCTGGAACACATAGTGCTTCAGCGGATAGCCTTCGTAGGAGGTCAGCACGCCGATGACCACTTGTGTCTTGTCGGGCCGGCTGTCCCGACTGTAGCCGTAGGAAGCCAAGGGGCATGCGTCGCTGTAGAAGAACGTCGAGGTGATGTCGTAGAACGTCAGCCGGACATTGATGCTGAACAGGTTGCGTAGTTGCTCGAACAGCGCCTTTTCGATCTCGTCCTTGGCCTTGAGCAGATAGTCCATGCTGCGGTAGAAGTACTCCACCTCCCGCGGCAGTTCGGCGTAGCCCTCCATCGCCGCATAGCAGGTGGTGTCCATCCATCGACTGGTGGCCAGCTTGCTCAGCGGGTTCACGCAACGGTTCACGACCATCAGCTCTGCGTACTTGGCCACATCGATGGTGATCCGGCTTTCCGCGCGCGCAACGCCCTCGGTTACCATCTTGCCCAGCCCCATACGCTTCCACAGTGCCCGCCACAGCACGATGCTGCCGTAGTCGAGCGACTTGAGGATCTCGACCCGATCGGCCAGGCCGTACTCCTCGATCTCGAAAAGCCGGATCAGCCCGTCGAGAAGGTTCCTGACAGTGGCCTTGTCGAACCGAGTGATGTTGCCCAAGGTGGCAACATCCTTAGTCGTAGACCGTCCATTGCGGTCGCGAACCGACTCACTCAGTACGAGGTACTCGTAGGTCCCGCTCTTCTTGGCGCTTCTCTTGATCCGAGGAAACATGCGGCGCTCTCCTGCATGCGGGCTTCATCCGCACCACACACAATAGCGCCTTGTGTGTCTCAATAGCAACCTATAGCATGGTTATTTTCCGCACCACGCTTTTGCCGGATTATGGGGGGGGATCGTGCCTAGCGCTGCCGATTACCGACCGATTTAGGCCCCCAAGTGTGTAATCCGGGCTCCAGCTTCAACTTCTGCCGCCGTTGCCGCCGCGGCCGGGGCCTGCCGCGCATCGTCCTGAAGGGCCTTTGCCGACGCAGGGCCCGCTGAGTTCTGCCGCCGCGAGTTTTTCAGCCGCGCCAATCTTGATCCAGAGATCCGTCGCGCTATCTTACGGGCACCTTGGCACCGAGCCTAGGAGCTGATTCCGGCGTAGCTCAGTGGTAGAGTAGGCGGCTGTTAACCGCTTGGTCGCAGGTTCGAGCCCTGCCGCCGGAGCCATTCCTATCAAGCCCCGCGCTCGCGGGGTTTTCGGTTAACGGCCCGCCAACCCGGCGTGCCGTTCCGCTTCCAGCGCCGCAAATCCCGCTCACCCAAAGGGATTTGCGGCACGCACCCCCCTCGTCACGGCGCCCGACGAAGCACCAACACGGCTCTCTCTGCGCCCCGAAAATCGGCCGCCCGCTCCGCTGAGGACCCCGAGGGCACGCTAGAACTCTCTCTTCCTCTCTCCTTCGCCCGCGTCCCGAGTTAACGGCCTCCTGCGAATCGGCGCAGCATCCGGGGCTTCGGGGCAAGGTTCTGAGCGGGGATCGGGGGCCGGTCGCGCCGAAGGAGGTCAACTGGGTCCGATGGAGCACGGGACAGGCCAGAGCCGTTCCCGAAGGTCAGCGAGGACATTCGCGAGGCTGAGACCGAGGGCGGTCAGTGCGCTGCGGCGGAGGAACGCTCGCCACTGGCTCTCCTTCGTGCCGTCGTCGAGGTACTCAGCCGTGAAGGCGACCGGCAGTTCGCGTGGCAGGGCGACCTTGCGGCGCTCGAAGGTCGCCCGGATCGCCTCGGCGAGCAGCGCCTCGTCGAGCCGCACGTGCTGCAGGATCACGTGCATGTCATAGAAGTCCTTCATCCGGCTGTTCATCGCTCCGAGCACCACCATGGCGTTCAGCTTCTCGGCCACAACCGTCGCGGGGTGGTAGGCGGAGAGACGCGGAGCCGGGTAGTCGAGGATCGTCGGGTACTGGATCGGCTCGGGCGGAGGGGTGACTGCGTCCCCGAAGCCGACATCGACCTGGACGGCGATGCGGGCCGGACCTAGGAATCCAAGAAGGCGCACGCGGACGCCGTGGTACTCCTGGTCGTCGCGGATGTCCGCGGTCTCGATGGAGCCGGAGTCGAAACGCAGTCCATCGTCGACGACCTCGGCGTTGCAGGCGTCGGCAAAGACGGTCCTCAGGCGCTCCTGCGTCGGCTCCCCGAACCCCAGAAGGTCCAGATCCCGGGTAGGTCTGCCCGGAACGTCATGCCAGAGGGCGAACAGCATCGCGCCCTTGAGGACGAAGCTGTCGATGTGGCCGGCTGCCTGGATGCGGTACAGCAGGCGTTCCAGGCCATAGCGAACCAGCAGATGGTTGAACTGCTCCCCACTCTGATCCCGAGTGTTGAGAAGCCGCTGATGGACAGACCGCGCGACGCTGTCAGAACTCATCGGGCCATCTCCAGGTACGGGCGCATGACCCGCGACATACGGCAGATGCGCGCGAAGCGCCAGATCTCGTCGCGCGTCGCCTTGCGTTGCTCGAGGGCGTCGACCAGAGCCTCCCGGGCCACGTCAAGGCCAATCCGGTTGCGGAAGCGGAAGCAGTCCACCACGGTCTTGGCGACGCAGTAGACGCGGATAGCCACGCCGTCCGCGGCATGCTCCTCGATACCGGCGCTGAACATCTGGCCCGAGAACTGCACCACCCGCAGCCAGCCTCTGGCGGCCGCAGGGGCGCGGGCCCCCCGTTGGATGGCCACCCATGCCTCGCCTGGCATCTGGGTGGTGACTTCGTGATAGTGGAGTGCCGAGAGCAGGCAGAGCACGCCACGGGGGACCGCGGCGGCGACCTCGATGTAGCCCGGCCGCTCCGGGATGCGGTCCGCCAGCATGTAGGTTCCTCGCGCCACTCGCCGCAGGACACCCCGGTGCACCAGGTAAGGAAGCAGGGTCCGGCTGGCTCCCGTGCCCTTGAGCGCGGCAGCGCGGAGCGTCCCCTGTGTCCTCGCGAGATGGACAATGTCGTCGATCTTCATGGCGGCCCCATATTGACGCAAAGCACTCATACAGTACTAATTGATAACGTTTTGTCAACCATGTCCGAGGCCGTACTGTGGTCACGGGACCCACCCGGAGTCGGATGCCCTGGGCAATGAGCGGGAGCCGGGGATGGCTGCCAAGCGCCTCTTTGCATGCTGGAGGCCAAGGTGCGAGGGTTGTTCAGCAGATGGGCCAGGCCGATGCCGCCTGGCAGACCGCAAAGGACACAGGTCATCGCGACAGAGAGTCCCGGCTCTCTGCCGGGCTGCCGGCGCGATGAATGCGGAGCCACACATACCCCCTTAATTCGCAACGAGTTGAGGGGTTTTTTCGGCTCTTCTGGGATTCCTGTGGGTAGAAATCGTGCCTGGAAGTGCTGTTTTGGCGAGGTCGAAGGGCCTATGACCGTCACTAAGTCGGAAGGTTTTCTCGCACGCAGTTATGTAAGTATCGGTATTTCAGTGTGATATTACTGCGGTCCAGGGGCTGCCGGAACGCCA
>CAIZKT010000814.1:0-5532 GCA_903933565.1 uncultured Victivallales bacterium
AACAGCCGCCGCGGGCGCATCCTGGGGATGGACCGTGAAGAAAGCATGCAGGTACTCAGCGCCGAGATGCCGCTGGCCGAAACCTTCACCTATCCCCCGCAACTGCGCTCCATCACCCATGGCCGCGGCTATTGCGAACTGAAGTTCGAGCGCTACGAGCCCGTTCCGGCGCAGTTGGCCGTGAAGATTCAGGAAGAAGCCGCGAAGGAGGCCGAGGAGGAGTAGTCTCCGTGCCTGCCTTCTGGCCGGTCAGTTGTGGCGCTGGCGCCGAGGGCGCGGCCGGTGCGTGGGTGGAGACGTCGGCAGGGTCGCAAAGCTGGACCTGATCCCGGCCGCGGGTCCAGCTCACGACTGGCCGTCGTCTCCGGCGGATCGCGTCTCCACGGTCTGCTTGATTCAGGCCAGGCTGGGGAGGTCAACGCACATGCTATCCGAGATTGGGTATGTCCTCAAGAGCTACGTCTACGGCCTGGGTTGGCTGCTGATCATCGTCTACTTTCTGCCCATCGCGGTCCGGGCCGTACTGGGTGTCGTGGGCTTCAGTCCCATGGATGCTCGTAAAGAGATCGAAAAGCAGAATCTGGCCTTCGCCGTAGCGGCCGGGCTGTTTCTACTGGGTTTGGTGTTCGGCGTGCTGTACTTCGCCGCTCATGTCTCATGAGCCGCTTCCTGCGTCTGGCGCTGCTTGCCGTCGGGATGGTCCTCGGCGTCCTCTTGACCCGACAAGCGGCTTCGCCAGAAACCCTCGGCCCAACCCGCTACGATGCGGCGATTCGACGCGCCGCCCGCCGCCATCTGCCGCCCGGCTGGGATTGGCGCATCTTCAAGGCCATGGTTTACCAGGAAAGCCGATTTGACCCCAAGGCGGTCAGTCCCGCCGGGGCCGTGGGTCTGTGCCAGCTCCTGCCGACGGCCGCCGGCGCGCTGGGCGTCCGTGTCGACCGGTTGCGCCGCCCGGAAGTCAACCTGGATGCCGGAGCGCGCTACCTGCGCCAGTGCTGGGACGCGGTCGCGGGACTCGAGGACCTGCCGCCGCGCTGGGAGCGCAGCCGCGCGGCCATCGCGGCCTATCACGCCGGACCGGGCGCGCTGCGCCGCGCGCAGGCGGCGATGGGCCCGGGCGGACGCTCCTGGCGCGCTCTCTCCGCCCGGCTGCCGGCGTCAGCGCGCCGACACGTCGACGCGGTCTTCGGCCAGGCCTACCGCCAGGTGCGCCGAGTTCACCCCGGCGGAGCACCTGGCGTCGTGGATTCAGGTTGAGTAATGGCCGCAGGCCTGTATAGTCGGTCCGCGTTTGACGCCGCTGAGCGGCGAGGCGCACCCAGCGCCCGGAACCGCGCCGAGCGTAGGGACCGCCGAACGCCCGCAGAGGAGCACGACGAATGGCCAAAGTCATCCTGAAGAACGTCGGCAAGATCTATCCGGGAAACGTCCGGGCCGTCGAGAATTTTAACCTCGAAATCGGCCATGGTGAATTCGTGGTCATGGTCGGTCCTTCGGGGTGCGGTAAGTCCACCACCCTGCGCATGGTGGCAGGCCTCGAGGAGATTACCGAGGGCACCATCCAGATCGGCGACCGCGTCGTCAATGACGTGCCCCCCAAAGACCGCGATATCGCCATGGTCTTCCAGAACTATGCGCTCTATCCGCATATGACCGTCTACCAGAATATGGCCTTCGGTCTGAAACTGCGAAAATTCAAGAAGGCCGAGATCGACCAGCGCGTACGTGACGCCGCCGATATCCTGGGCATCAACGAGCTGCTCGAACGGCGCCCCAAGGCCCTCTCCGGCGGTCAGCGCCAGCGCGTGGCGGTGGGCCGCGCCATCGTGCGTAAACCGGCCGTGTTCCTCTTTGACGAGCCGCTCTCCAATCTTGACGCCAAGATGCGAGTACAGATGCGTGCCGAGATCAGCCGCCTGCATACTCGCCTCGAAACCACCATGATCTACGTCACCCACGATCAGGTAGAGGCCATGACCATGGGCGATCGCATCGTGGTGATGAAGGACGGCTTCATCCAGCAGGTGGCCACCCCCACGGACCTCTACGACAGCCCCGCCAATGTCTTCGTGGCCGGCTTTATCGGCACCCCGCCGATGAACTTCTTCGAGGTCACCATCGTCGCCCAGGGGGAGACGCTGGTGTTGACGGAAGACACCTTTGCCATCCCGGCGCCGGCGGCCTGGCGTGACCGCCTGGCGCCCTACGCTGGCAAGAAGGTCGTCTTTGGCCTGCGGCCGGAGGGTGTGGGTTCCCCCACAGCGGAGAGCCTGGCGGGGGTACCGCGCCTGAAGGCGACAGTCGAGGTCGTCGAGCCCATGGGTTCGGAGACCTACCTTTATCTCAACACGGGCCGCAACAGCTTCATCGCCAGGGTGGATTCACACCGCGTCTGCCGCGTCGGGGAGCGCCTGGACCTGGCCGTGATGCTGGACAAGGGGCACGTGTTCGACAGCCTGACCGGCTTGGTCGTGGTGTGATGAGCGACCGGCGCCAGGCGGCCGCTAGCCCCCGAGTTCCTGGAACAGCGCCGCGCGCTGTTCGGCCAGGCGGCCCGCGTCATAGCGCTGTTCGACCAGAGCGCGGGCCGCCTGCCGACGTTCTTCGGTGACCTGCGGGTTGTGGGCCAGCGCCTGCAACGCCGCGGCGAGTGCCGCCGTCTGGTCGGCAGGAAAGAGCCAGCCGGTGCGTGAAGTGAGGACGTCGGGAAGGCTTCCCGCGGCGGTGCCCACCACCGGCACTCCGGCGGCCATGGCTTCCAAGACGATATTGGGCACGCCATCGCGGTCGCCCGCGCGGCTGATGCGGCTGGGCACCACCAGGCAGTCCACCAGATCGAAGGCCAAGCGCACCTGGTCCGGCGTCAACACCCCCAGCCAAGACACCGCGTCCTCCACGGCAAGTGTCCGGGCCAGGCAACGCAGGCGGCCTTCAAGAGGCCCGCCACCCGCCATGGATAGGTTCACCGTAACCCCCTCGCGCTGGAGCAGAGCGACCGCGCGCAGCAACGTGTCGATGCCCTTCTTCTCCACAAAACGCCCAGCCTGGAAGACGCGGAGCTCCGCGTGGGGCGTGAAGGCCCGGCCGCGGAAGGGCCAGGCCCGCAGGTCCACGCCATGTGGGATCAGGTGAGCCCGGTCGGCCACGGCCGGGCAAGCCCGGAGCAGAGCCCTCAGCGCCGCGGTGTTGCAGACGGTCACAAAGCGTGCTCGACTAACCAGTTGCGGCAGGCTGAAGGTGGGCTGGTGGACGTCTCTGGCGTGGACGCCAAGGCTGTAGGTGATGCCAGTATCCGCGGCCACGGCGGCGGCCAGCAGCCCGGGCAGATCGGCAAATTCCGCATGGATATGAACCGCCCGCTGCTGGCGCACCAGCGCCCCCAGGGACGCCCGCAGGCGCCGGTGCGACCACAGCGATAGGTGCGCGCGAAGGCGCTTCGGTAGCCAGAACCCGGCGGCGCGCGCGCCGGGGCGCGGCGCGCCATTGTCGGTACTGAGACGGGGGACGTCAGGCCACTCGGGCTGGCGTTCTGCGTCACCCGCAAACAAGGCCACCGGATGCAGAGGCAAGCCCGTCCGCAGCAGGAAGGCGAGATCCTGACGCAGGAAGGTCTCGCTCCACCGGGGATAGGAACCCAACAGGTAGATGATCGGGCCTGTCATACGAACGCCTTCAGCAAGCCTGCCCGTGTTTGTAGCAGGCTGCGCCGACGGTATATTGAGCGCGCTGTCGGTGCGCGGGTGTAGCATAGTGGTAATGCTCCAGCCTTCCAAGCTGGCTAGGAGGGTTCGATTCCCTCCACCCGCTCCAAACCAGCCTCAAATCCTACCCACACCGACACCCATGGATACACCCGGTTACAGTTTTTTCCTGGTATTTTCCTGGCAGCATCCAGGTAGCCTCAGAGCAGGCACGGAAATGGAGCCGACAGATTCCCAGGAGAACCTACCCAGGCAGGACTCCCCGCCGCCCACCTGACCATTCGTGCATAGTGACCATGCCTAGAGTCATTCAAGTATAAGCCGACCCTGCATGCTATTCTAGCAACACGAGACGGGCTGGCATCCACTCCAGAGGGTCGTGCTGGCTGGGAGCCGCTGTCCGCCATAGGGATTGTACCGCGTGTCGCAGCCGGCCTCACCCTCGACACGAGGGGCGTGGAGCAGCGCGGTTCCAGCGAGAAGGGCCGCGGCCACACAGGCCGCCAGCGTGGGGGTTTGCTGGTTGTGTCGAGGCGGCCCCCGTCCATGGCAGCACCCTTTCCGAGCCGACTTCGCCGGTACGCTCCCCGGCCAACCCGTCAGGGCGCCTCTGGCCTCAGCAGCGACTGCATGCGCCCCGAACGCCAGCCTGCCTGCTCGCCCCGCCGGACCACGCTGAAGAACTGGGTGTAGTCCTCTGGTGACAGGAAGCAGAAGAGGTAGCGCCACGGCTCGCCGGCGCCCGCCTGGCGCATCCCGTCGCCGCGGGCGGGTCTTGGGCCGGGTCGCGGCAGAAACCCGTCTGGAATCGCCTGCTGGGCAGCCCCTCGACGTCATCCTCGGTATCCGGGGTCCACGGTCACGCCGCGGCCGGTTGCTGGTACAGGTACTTCTGGAAGCCGGCGAACACCTGGCCGATCTCTTCCGGCCGGCCCAGGTCGGCCAGGGCGTCGGCGATGGAGTTGTGGTACTTCAGGCGCAGTAGCGGCGTCAGCTTCTCCTGGTCCAGCTCCCCAACCCCGACGCTGACGTAATGCGCCAGCACGAAGTCCAGGAAGGCCTGCTGCCGGGTGCCGAAGCGGGTACCGATGGCGGCCTTGGCCCGCGTGGCCCTTTCCTCGCGGGTCAGGGTCGGCAGGGCATAGGCCACATGGGCCAGAACGTCGAAGAGGTCGCTCTGCTCGGCGTCGATGACCGTCTGCATCTCGGCAAGCTGGTCAGGACCGAAACCCTTCTCGGCCAGCCCCTGCAGGAGCTTGCGGCGGGTATCGGGGGCGCTCCACAGGGCGCGGAGCTCGGCTTCGTCCTTGAAGAACTCGGGCAGTCTGCCGAAGAGCAACTCCATGAACTGCTGCGCCGACATCGGCGTGCCGTCGGGGTGCCAGAACGTGGTCATCATCATGTGCTGGATGGCCCGCTCCTTGCCGTCGGCCAGTTTCACCTTGGCCCGCTTCGTGCAGACGCAGGGCCGCTGACCGCACTTGCTGCAGGGCTCGGGCTTACAGGCGCAGGGCCGCAGGCCGCAGCGGGGACAGACGACAGGGGGACAGGCGCACGGTAACTGGCCGCACTGCGGGCAGAGCTCAGGAATGCAGATGCACGGCAGTTGGCCGCAGGCCGCGCAGGGCTCGGGCGCAAGCGGCTCGCCATCCCACTCCGGGTCGCTGAAATGGTGATGGGCCTTCACGAAGTCGTAGATCGTGAAGTAGTCCTTGCCGTCGTAGAGGCGGGTGCCGCGGCCGACGATCTGCTTGAACTCGATGATCGAGCGGATGGGCCGCATCAGCACGATGTTGCGGATGTTGCGGGCGTCGACCCCGGTGGAGAG
>CAIZKT010000815.1:0-6810 GCA_903933565.1 uncultured Victivallales bacterium
GGGATGGAGCGGCCGCGGCTCGCGGCCAGAGCCGACCCGACGGTCGGCGGTCCCACGGGATGGAGCGGCCGCGGCCGTCGTCGTGCAGCGTCTCAGCGTACCACGGCGGCTTTTTCCCTGGCGCGCTGCTCCAGCGGCGGCAGCAGAGAGTCCGGCGTCGCGAGTCCGCCGCGCCCGACCCCGAGCGCTATTCCCGGCACGTTGGTCCCGTGGAAGTCGGTGCCGCCACTCTGCAGTAAGCCCAAGGCTTCCGCGTGCTCCTTGGCATTGCGGGTTTCCGTAGGGCCGTAGTCGGCGTAGTAGACCTCGATCCCGTCCAACCCCAACGGCCGCAAGCGTTCGACCGTGCGCCGCAGGTAGGCGCCGGTGACGCTATTGCCCATGAGGGGATGGGCCCAGATGCAGACAGCACCGGCGGCGGAGAGCACCCGCAGGGCCTCCGCGACCGGCGTGATCTCGCGCTGAACATAGCCTGGCCTGCCACGACCGAGGAAACGGTCGAAGGCGTCGCGGTGGCTGCGGCAGAAACCGCCCCGCATCAAGGCCTGAGCAAAGTGCGGTCGACCCACGACCGCGCCTCCCGCCAACGCCTCAACCTCCCGCAACTCAAGTGGGCAACCGAGCCGACGCAGGCGGTCCACCAGGCAGAGATTGCGGCGCTGCCGACCAACACGGATGCCTTCCAGCAGGCGCAGAAGATCCGGGTTGCGATGGTCCACCCAGAGCCCGACCAGATGCATGATGGCGCTGCCGTCACCCTGACAGGCGATCTCAACCCCGGGCACGGTGCGAAGTAGCCGCCCCTGGCCGGCGGCGAGAAAGGCGTCGATGCCGCTGACCGTATCGTGATCGGTGAGAGCCATGGCCGACAGGCCGCCGGCCACCGCCAGCTCGACCAGCCCCGCCGGGGTCACCGCGCCGTCCGACTCGGTGCTGTGGCAATGCAGATCAATCATCCAAAAACCCGGCCCGTTCTTGCATTCGACTCGACCTCAACGCATGTTCTCAGAGGCTGCTTCTTCAAGCCCAGACGATATTGCGGGATTGCGGAGAGTCCAGGCGGAGTGCGAAGACCATGAGATTGCGGATCGCCGAAGGCCAAGAGGTCGGCCGAGTCCTTACTCTGAAGCCCGAAGGGTTCGGTATCGGCCGCGGCCAAGATAACGACCTGATGATCAGCGAGGAAGGGATCTCGCGGCATCATTGCCGTATCTGCCTGACGGGCGGATCGTGGCTGGCGGAAGACCTCAACAGCATGAACGGGGTCAACGTCAACGGCCGACGCATTGGCGGCACCTGCAGCCTGGCCCCAGGAGACCGCATCGCTATCGGCAAACAGGTTTTCATCGTCGAGAATGGCAATGAGGGCGCCGCGCCGCCGGGCGTGGCACCCTTGCCCGCACCGCCGGTCACAAATGTCGAGCCGGAGCTGCCGGTCACCCAGGCAGGCCGGGCCGAGCCCCTGTGGGACGAGGCCGATTTGCCCGCGCCGCGGCGCTTTCCGTGGTTCCGGCTGGCCCTGCTGGTGGTGCTGCTGGGAATCATCAGCACGCTCGCGTTCCTGGTGTTCAGCCGCAGCGGGAGCCCCCCCGCACCTGTGGCCGTCGCGCCGCCGGACAGCGGGGCAGACAGCGCTCCCGCTCCCAAGGAAGTCAGCGATGCCGAATTGGCCAAGCTTATTGCCGACGAAGAAAAGACGCCCTCACGGCCTGGCGGCGCTAAGCCCGTCGGCCCGGCCGCGGCGGCCGCCCCCGCGAGCGCGCCGGGAGCCGACGGGGGCGCGGCGATGGGCGGCAAGGCACCCACCGCAGCCGAAACCGGGGAGCCGCCGGCGACGGAGACGGGACGCGCCGTGGTGTCAGACCTGGTCTTCGTGGCCAGTGACCCGACCGGCGCCACCGTGACCGTGGATGGCAAGGCGCAGGGCCCGACGCCGGTGCTGGTGCGTGGACTGGAGAAGGGCAGGCATCGCATCGTGCTGAGTTTGGACGGCTACGAGGAATTTGATCGGCAAATCCATGTCCCGGACCTGTTGCCCTCGCGACCCTATGCGTTGCGGGCCAAGGCTGGCACTCTGCACGTCACCAGCACGGCGCCCGGCACGGCCGTCTGGCGTGGACCGCAGCTTCTGGGGGTGGCCCCCGGGCTGATTCAGGGTCTGCCCCCAGGCGATTACGAGCTGGTCTTCGCGGCGCCGGGGTGTGAACCCATACGGAAAGCGGTCACCCTCAGCGATGTGAGTAGTACGCGCGTCGAGGTCGAGCCCAAACCCCTGCTGGGGGCTCTGGAGATAACCACGCAGCCAGCTGGCTGCACCGTCTCCATTGAGGGTGCTCTCAAGGCCGTGAGTCCGCCCGCGGGAGACCTGGCCACCACCTCGGGGTTGCTGCACTTTGCCGGCTTGCGCGGCGGCACCTACACCGTTCTCGTCGAGCACCCCTCGGGCGTCAGCCGCAGCGGTAAGCTGACCGTGAAGCCGGGCGAAACCGTCACCCAGGCAGTACGGCTGTGGGTTCCTGATACGCGGCTGGTGCTCAATGATGGCACGCTGAAGGTCGGCATGGTCGTGGAACGTAACGAACATGGCGACATCGTGCTCGCCGAAACAGCCCGGCAATTGGAGCGCTACCTGAAGCCCCAGGTGGCCAACGTCATCGCGCTGAGCAAGGAGGAGACCGCCGAGATCCTGAAGAAGCAGGGCGCTATCGCGGCGCCGCGGTCGCCGGAGGGGAAAGCGGAGGGCAAGCCGGAGGGGAAAGCGGAGGAGAAGGACAAACCCGAGGGCAAGGACAAGCCGCGCGAAGCCGCTGAGCGCCGCGGCGCCGACGCCAAGGCCGAGGGGGACAAGGCGGGCATTGCCTGGGGCGACGAGCCGGCCGCCGCCGCCCGTCCGGACCGTCCCGAGGGCGCTGCCGACGCCACCGACTTCACGGTCGAAAGCCTCTCGGAACTGCTCCGCAAAGAATCGAGCACCGAGATCGGGCACCGCTTCAAGGACCGTTCGATCACGCTGCGAGGACAGGCCTCCGGCATCACCAAAGACAGCACCGATAGTTACCTCTCCTTCGGACGTCGCGTCCGCTGCTACCTCGACCGTGAAACCTACGGCGATGCAGACAGGGAGAAGCTGCGCACCGCGACCACCGCGAATGAACCGCTGTCGGTCACCGGGGTCTCGGCCGGCTTTCGTGGCGATGTGCTGATCCTGAAGGACTGCAAGGTCAAAGTGCTGGTCAAGGAAGACAAGAAGTGACGCGGGTGGCGGGCGTGGCCGAGGGAACGGGAATGCCTTAGGGAGAGGGGTCCTCACGTGCGCCTGTCGGCACTACGCCCAGTTTGGGTGCGTTGGCGCGTTCCCTGTGCCGCCTGTCCTGCCGTGCCGGTCTCCCTGGTGTTGGCAGCTGGCATTCTGGCCGGCCTGGCGTTGGCCGGGTCTCCGGCAGAACCGCAGTGGGCCGTGGGCTGGCTGGCGGTGGGGGCCCTAGTCGTTTCGGGCTCCGCTCCTTGGCGCCCGTGGAGGCTGGCCTGCCTACCCTTGGGCGTCTTCCTCCTTCTTCTGCACCAAGCGGCGCCCTGGGACTCTCTGGCTCAAGCCCTGCCCAGGCCAGCCTGTCGTATCGCTATCCGCGCTGTCGTCAGCGATGCGCTCTGCCACGGAGAGAACCTCGAACTCCTGCCGCCAGCCCCCGCGGCAGCGGTGTCGGTGGAAAGCGTCCGCCGACCCGGCGAGATCAGCTGGTCCAAGGCTTCGGGCCGGGTGCTTGTGCTCCTGCCGGAGGCCTGCCGCGTCAACTACGGCGAGCGCATTGTGGTCCACGGGATCGTGCTGCCGCCCAGCCAGTCTCCCTTTCCCGGCGCCTTCGAGTACCGTGAGTACCTGCGCCAAAACGGTATCCGGCATGTCATCGAGGCAAGTACGATAGCGCGCGCTGGCTTCGCCGACGGGGTGACCGGGGGGCTGCGCCGACTCCTGGCCTTCCGAGATGTGATCGCTAGTCGTCTGGTCTCGCAGGTGCCGTCCGAGGATCACGCCGGCATCCTGCTCGCCATGACCTTCGGTTTTCGCCAAACCCTCCGACCCGAAACCCGCGCGGCGTTTCTGCGTAGCGGCACGATCCACCTGTTTTCGGTGTCCGGGCTGAACGTCGGTATGGTGGGCATCGTGTTCGGCACGTTGCTGCAGTTGCTGGGCTTGCCCTATCGCGGGCGCTACGCCCTGATTCCTCTGCTGCTTGGCGCCTATGTGCTGATGACGGGGTCGGCGCCGTCGGCGGTGCGCGCCTGGCTCATGGTGTGCGCCGTGTGCTGGGCGCGGGTTCGATTCCTGGCCTTGTCGCCGCTCAACGGAGTCGCCTTGGCCGCCGTGGCCATCATGCTGTGGAACCCGCTGGCCCTGCTGCAAGCTGGTTTCCTGTACTCGTTCACGACGGTGTCGGCGCTGGTTCTTGGCTGGCCGTGCCTGTCGACGCTGGTGCGCGTGCTGCGCGAGCGTGACGGCTGGTTGCCGCGCCCACTGCGCCCCCGTCTCCAGGCGCACGCCGTACGGTCCACGGTCCAGGCCGTCGGGGCCAGCGTAGTGGCCTGGTTTGGCGGCGCGGGCTTGATGCTGTACCTGAGCGCCATGGTTGTGCCTGCCGCCCTGCCGGTGAACGTGATGCTGATTCCCTTGGCCTATGTCCTGATGGTCTTGGCCATTCCCAAGATGATCGTGGCGTGCCTGCCTCTGGTCCTGCCCAATGCCGTCGCCGGGCAGATCATGAACGCGCTAGTTGAGGCGATTCAGGCGCTGGCGACCGTGGGGAGCGGTCCTGGCGGTAGCTGGGGCGTGCCCACCCCGTCAGGCGCCCTGGTGGCCGCCTATTACGTAACCCTCTTCGCCGCCCTGGCGGCGTGGCTGCCTGGGCGGGTTCGGCTGGCGGCCGCTGCCGTCGCCAGCGCCCTGCTGGCCGCCGCGACCTGGATCCCTTGGCAGACGCCGCGACTCGCCCTGGTCTGGGGCGGAGACTGCGACATCCCCGTCGTCGTCATCGAGCGTGCTGACGGGATGCCGCCGGTGGTCCTGCACAGCGGCACCGCGGAAGCGCAGCGGACCCTGCTGAACTGGCTACAGAGGCGCGGCCATCGTCGCGTGGATGCGTTGGTCTTCGGTTGGGACTTCCGGCGTACCGCCGAGCGGGCGCCCGCGGCCGTGCGCCTGTTGCAGGCTGATACCCTCATCCTTCCCGCGGCGCCACGCCTCGGCAGTCCCTTGTACCAAGCCGTCATCGAGCAACAGAGCCGGGGGGGTAAGGTCCGCTTCCTGGCCCACGCGCCAGCGGGGGGCGAAAGGGTCACCGCCACCTGGCCGGGAGGCGAGATATCCGTACTCGACGACGGCGACAGCCGCAGGATACGGATCGTCACCCGCGGCTGCGGCACACCGCAAACCGTAGCCATCAGCCGCGAGCCCTCCGGCCGACACCGCCTGACGCTCAGCCAGGGAACCGGACCGGCCACGGTCACCGAGGTCATCCCCACCTTCCATCGGCGGCTGATCGAAGTCATCCCGGCCAGCGAACCGGACCGCTGAGGCCGGATGCATGTCGCCATGCAGGAGCTCTGAGACGAAGCACTAAACGCTTCCCCCGGCGGGCAAGCCACCGGGATTTCTACACCAGGCCCGAATCCCGCCAGGCTGATGGCTATCCGCATAGTGCCGTGGATGCCCTCAACGGCTACGCCTTGGTGGGGTCCGAGCACGACTGACGGCGACCGCGAAACACTTGATTTGGCGCCCCCGGCGGCGATATTGAGGAACCGCCGTCCGCCAGCACCGGCCGGTACTGTTCAAGGGCCCGTAGCTCAGTTGGTTAGAGCAGACGACTCATAATCGTCGGGTCGCTGGTTCGAACCCAGCCGGGCCCACCACTTTAGCAGCCTGTAATCAACCACTTATAGCTCCATTTCTTTCCTTGTCACCTCCTGTCCTAATGGGTCATAGTGGTCGTTTCTACTGTCGATTTACTGTAACTCGTCTGTGCCTGAGCCATCCGGATGAGATGGGGACCGACAAACCCGCAATCCTCTGTCTGCCTTGTTGCCGCCGCGCTTCTGCTGGCGGGGTGGGGTAGTGCGGCGGTGATCTACTTCACCCTCGACGATGTGCCCGAAAACTCGGTGATCGAGCAGATGGAGAACTCGAAGCTGATCAGGCGCGACCTTCAGCTCTACGGCGGGAAGATGACTCTCCTCGGTCATGACGCAGGCCGGTGGTTCCATAGGCACAGCCATGGCAAAGCCCTCTGGCTCCCCATCGCGGCGCTGACTGGACTCACCTCACTCGTGCTGCTTGTTGCTGCTGACCAGATGCAGCTCGGCTCTGACGTCGCGGCTGCCGGGAGCAAGTAGCGGCGCCATCCCGCGGGGGTGATGCGTACGATGACTTGCCGATGCGGCCCAAGCTGGACGCTGTGGCCATGGAGTGCCCACACGTTTCACCGGGGCCACCCATCCGACACCGTTTCGCGACCGGATGCAATAAGGATGGCCGAGGTATTCAGCCCCAAAGGGGCCTTGTATACCAGCTCAGGGCAACGCCCCATGAGCGCTAACTTTAAGGGCTCAAACCCATAACCGGCCTATTCCCAGAGCGTTGCCCCATAGGCGCTAACATAGAACCGCTTACGACCCCAAAGGGTGAGAAAGCGGCGTCAAGCCGCCGACAGTCCAAAGCCTGCCTGGCTGCGCCACGCCAGGGGGTATCATACTGCACCCCAACAACGTGGGGTGCTTTGGAGTGCGGTGACTCGACACCGCTTTCGGCGGGCGAGA
>CAIZKT010000816.1:0-27647 GCA_903933565.1 uncultured Victivallales bacterium
ACCAGTCCGACCATCTCATGCGACACGCCGAGTTTCTGCAACACCGGAATCTTCATGTGCCAGACTCCTCTGAAGAGTTGACCATGAAGTCATCATAAACGGTATTTCAGTAAATGCTAACTCCCTAAGGTGCAGATCTTCGCTACCGACATTGACAACCAGGCGGTTGCCACGGCCCGCGCCGGGCTCTACCCGGCCAGCATCGCCGCCGACCTCACGCCGGAACGGCTGAGACGCTTCTTCGCGGCCGACCCCGAACGCAGCTCCTATCGCATCCACAAGAGCATCCGCGACCTGCTGGTCTTCTCTGAGCAGAACGTGACCTCCGACCCGCCCTTCTCCAAGCTTGACCTGATCAGTTGCCGCAACCTCCTGATCTACCTTGACGGCGACCTGCAGAGGCTGCTCGTGCCGCGCTTCCATTACGCGCTGAACCCCAACGGCGTTCTTTTCCTGGGCACCTCGGAGACGGTGGGGGACTCTGAGGAGCTGTTCGTGGCGCTGGACCGGAAAGCGAAGCTGTACCAGCGCCTGGAGCCCTACCGCGGCGTCCCGGCGTTCGGCGTGTCTGCCTTTAAGCCCCCCATGACCGCGCTGGGGGTGGCCTGCACCCACGGCGAACGGATGGCCCTTCCCCCGAAGGTGCCCTTGCGCGAACTGACCGAACAGGTGCTTCTGGAAGAGGTCGCCCTGGCCGCGGCGCTGGTCGACAGCAAGGGCGATGTCCTCTACCTCCACGGCCGCACGGGGATGTACCTGGAACCGGCCCCGGGTGAGGTGAGCGTCAGCAATATCCTGAAGATGGCCCGCGAAGGCCTGCGGGGCGAGTTGCCCACCGCCCTGTGCCTGGCGGTGAAGAACCACCAGGTGGTGCGCTGCCCCGGCCTGAGCGTCAAGACCAACGGCGATTTCACCCTGGTCAACCTGACGATTCGCCCGCTGGCCACGGTCCCGGCGCCGCTGGAGGCGCCGCTGTACCTGGTCATCCTGGCGCCAGCGCCCATCCTTCCCGTGGTTCCCACCTCCCCTGAGGCTGCGAGCCCGCCGGGAGAGACCCCCGCCGTCGACCCGCGCATCGCGACCCTCCAGCAGGAGTTGCGGATCAAGGGCGAGTATCTGCAAAGCGCCAACGAGGAGCTGGAGACCGCCAACGAGGAACTCAAGTCGGCGAACGAAGAGATGCAGTCGGTGAATGAGGAGTTGCAGTCCACCAACGAGGAGCTGGAGACCTCGAAGGAGGAGTTGCAGTCGGTCAACGAGGAACTGGCCACGGTCAATGGCGAACTGCAGGCCAAAGTCGCCGATCTGTCGCGTGCCAACAACGACATGAACAACCTGCTGGGCGGCACCGGCATCGCCACCGTCTTCGTGGATCATCGGCAGCGGATTCTGCGCTTTACGCCTGCCACCACCCGCGTCATCAACCTGATCCTCACCGACGTGGGGCGCCCGCTGGGCCACATCGCCGGAAACCTGGTCGGCTACGACCGTCTGGTGGCCGACACGCAGGCCGTCCTGGATACGCTGATCCCCCAGTGCGTGGACGTGCATACCGCGGACGGCATGTGGTATGCGCTGCGCATCATGCCCTACCGCACCCTCGATAATGTGATCGAGGGCGCCGTGATTACCTTTACCGATGTCACCGAGACGGTGCGCACGCGGGAAGCCCTGCGGCAGGCCAATGACCTGCTCCGGCTGGCCGTGGTCGTGCGCGATGCCCACGATGCCATCACGGTGCAGGATCTGCAAGGCCGCATCCTGGCCTGGAATCCCAGCGCGGTGCGCATGTATGGCTGGAGCGAGGCCGAGGCGCTGGACCTGAACGTCCGCGCCCGCATCCCGCCCGGCCGCGCCGCGGCCCAGGAACTGGCCGCCATCCACCAACTGGCCTCGGCTCACGAGCACCTCGACCCCTACCGCACTCAGCGCCTGGCCAAGGATGGCACCGTCGTGGAGGTCTGGCTGACCGCGACCGCGCTGATCGATGAGCACCAGACCCTGTACGCCATCGCCACCACCGAGCGCCTGGCGGAGTAGATTTACCGTAGAGGTTACCCTCTTCGAAAGGGGCGTTGCCGATGACCACACATGCCGAGCTGCGCCAGCGCGCCGAAGCGCAGGCTCGTGAAGACGTGGCCTCATTGCCGGGCGACCTGGCGACCCGCTCGCCCGCGGAAATTCGGCACGCTCTCCACGAACTACGAGTGTACCAGATCGAGCTGGAGATACAGAACGAGGAGCTGCGCCGGGCGCAGGTGGATCTCGAGGCCGCGCGGGCGCTCTACTTCGATCTCTACGATCTGGCGCCGGTGGGCTATATCACCGTCAGCGAGCCGGGGCTGATCCAGCAGGCCAACCTCACCGCCGCCGCCCTGCTGGGCGTGGTTCGGAGTGTCCTGGTCGGGAAGCGGTTCTCGCAGTTCATCTGCCGCGAGGATCAGGACCTCCACTACCACCACCGCCAGCAGCTCTTCGCGACCCGGCAGCCGCAGGCGTACGAGCTGCGCCTGCTGAAGCCGGACGACACGATCGTCTGGACGCATCTGGCGGCCACCGCTGCGCCGAACTCCGACAGCGGTAAGGCATGTCACATCGTGCTGGTGGACATCAGCGCGCGCAAGCAGGCCGAGGCGGAGATTGCGCAGCAGCTTGACGAACTGAAGCGCTGGCAGAACGTGACCATCGGTCGCGAGGGCCGGGTCATGGAGCTGAAGCGCGAGGTCAATGCGCTGGCGACACGGTTGGGCGAAGCGCCGCGCTATGCCAGCGTGCTGACTCCCTGACCCCGGCCCGGCGGGCTGGACCACCCGAAGATCGCCGTCAGGTCTCATACCGTCAGCAATGGCACAGGCGCCAATCCAAAGCGGTGTCGCGGGAGCCGTCGGCGACCGTGCCACGCGCACATAGTATGGGCGTGCGGCAGAGGGCCGCGGACGCGGCCCGTCGACGCCGCTTTCACTGCCGGCGGGACGACGGCGGTCGTGTCTTGAAACAGCCCTGGGCGGCCCCGCCTTTGGGCTTGGGTTTCAGGCAAGCGGCGGTATATTCCAGGCCTTTGTTCCGCAGGGTTCGCCGCCCTCCCTGGTGGGGGTGCTGTTGGTCACACGGGCGCAAGTGGATAAGGAATCGGCATGGCGACGCTGTTGTTGCTGGGTGATGAGGCGCTGGCCCAGGGAGCGCTGGACGCTGGTTTGAGCGGCTGCTATGCCTATCCGGGGACGCCTTCCACCGAGATCATGGAGTACCTCCAGGCTTCCGCCGAAGCGGCCCAACGCCGGGTGCATCGGCAATGGTCCGCCAATGAGAAGTGCGCCATGGAAGAGGCTATCGGCATGTCCTACGCCGGCCGGCGGGCCATGGTGTGCATGAAGCACGTGGGACTGAACGTGGCGGCGGACGGCTTCATCAACGCCGCGATCACCGGGACCCATGGCGGGCTGCTGGTGGTGGTCGCTGACGACCCGGGGATGCATTCGAGCCAGAACGAACAGGACTCGCGCTTCTACGGCCAGTTCGCCATGGTGCCCTGCCTGGAGCCAGCCAATCAGCAGGAGGCCTACGACATGGCCCGCTCGGGGCTGGACCTGTCAGAGGCCACGCAGACGCCCGTACTGCTGCGGCTGACCACCCGCCTGGCGCACTCGCGGGCCGACCTCCAGTCCGCGCCGCGGCGGGAGGAGAACCCGATGGCCTTGCCGGCGCAGCGGCAGCGGTTTGTGCTGCTGCCCGCCATCGCGCGGGCCAACTATGACCGCCTGGTGGCGCGCCAGGGGGATTTCGTCGCGCTTAGCGAGGCCTCCCCGTACAACCGCTTGATCGAGGGGCGCGACACCACCCTCGGCATCATCGCCTGCGGCATCGCTTTCAACTACCTCATGGAGAACTTCGGCTCTGAGGCCGCTTGCCCGTACCCGGTCCTCAAGCTGTCGCAGTACCCCATTCCCAAGCGTTTGTTGAGACAACTGTTAGAGCGTTGCGAGCGGGTGCTGGTACTCGAGGAAGGCGCGCCGCTGGTGGAGCAGATGCTGCACGGTCCACTCGGGCCGCTGGAGACTGTTCGCGGGCGGCTGACGGGTCACTTGCCGCGCGTCGGCGAGCTGAATCCGGCCCTGGTGGCCGCCGCTCTGGGCCTGCCGACGGCGCCGGCCGCGGCGGTTGCGCCGCTGCTGCGCCAACGCCCGCCGCGACTGTGCGACGGCTGCCCTCACATCTTCTCATACAAGGCCCTCATGGAGGTCATGGCCGAGGCGGGGGCTGGGCGCGTGTTTGGCGACATCGGCTGCTACACCCTGGGTGCTCTGCCGCCGTTTACGGCCATCGACACGTGCGTCGACATGGGTGCCTCGATTAGCATGGCCAAGGGTGCGGCGGACGCCGGCCTGGCGCCCACCGTGGCCGTGATCGGCGATTCTACCTTCACCCACTCCGGCCTCACGCCTCTGCTGGACGCGATCTGGGAAAACAGCAACCTCACGGTCTTCATCCTCGACAACGACACCACCGGCATGACCGGGGGGCAGGACTCGGTCGGCATGGGTAAGATCGAGCAGATCTGCCTGGGCCTGGGCGTGCCCCGCGAGCACCTGCGCCTCATCGTCCCCCTGCCCAAGAACCACGAGGAAAACGTGCGCATCCTGCGCGCCGAGATCCTCGACCACGTCGGCGTCTCAGTGGTCATCTCCCAGCGCGAGTGCATCCAGACTCGGCGCCACAAACCGCAAGGATCCTGAGAGGCGCTGAAGGCGGAAAAGCGAGCTGCATGAAGAACGACATCATCCTGGCGGGAGTCGGCGGGCAGGGCATCCTGACCATCGCCACCATCGTCGGCCAGACGGCCGTCAGCCGCGGTCTGCACGTCAAACAGAGCGAGGTGCATGGCATGGCCCAGCGCGGCGGGGCCGTGGTGGCGCATCTGCGCTTGTCCTCGGAGTTGATCTACTCCGACCTCATTACCGCTGGCGGCGCCGACGTCGTGCTCTCGGTCGAGCCCATGGAGGCCCTGCGGCAAGCCCATAACCTGCGCCCCGGTGGCGTCCTGCTGGCCAATACGGAAGCGGTCAAGAATATCGCCGACTACCCCGCCGAGGCAGCGCTGCTCGAACCCTTACGCAGCCTGCCCCACAGCCTGGTGCTCGATGCCGGCGCCATGGCCAAGGCGTGTGGTTCGGCCAAGGCTATGAACATGGTCATGCTCGGCGCCCTGAGCCCCTTCCTGGACCTGCCTGAAGAGGCCCTGACCGAGACCATCCGGCAGGCTTTCGCACGCAAGGGCGACGAGGTGGTCACCGTCAACCTCCGGGCCTTTGCCGCCGGCCGCGCCGCCGCGGCGGCGGTCTTGTGAGGCCCGATCTGGAGGCGCTGCAGATGGATGTGCTTAAGACCGTCGATCAGGTCTTCCGAACCGCCTTCGGGGCGGCGCCCGAGGTCATGACACGGGCCCCCGGACGCCTGGAAATCCTGGGCAATCACACGGACTACAACGAGGGGACCGTGCTGAGCGTCGCCGTCGACCGTGCCACCTTCGTGGCCGCCGGGGGCTCGGGCAGCACGCGCTGCCGGGTGTTGGACGCGGTCAACCGGACCGAGTGCGGCTTTGACCTGGCGGCCCTGGGGGAGCCCCGCAGGGGCGACTGGGCCAACTACATCAAGGGACTGGTGGTGGAGTTAGGCAAGCGCGGCGTGCGCCTGCCGGGCTTCCACGCCGTCCTGGGCAGCACGGTGCCGATGTCGGCGGGCATGAGCAGCTCTGCGGCCCTGGAGATGTCGATGCTGCTGGCGCTGTTGCGGCTGGCCCGGCGCGAATTGGACTGGCGTGAACTGGCCAAGATCGGCCAGGCTTGCGAGAATCTCTACGTCGGCGCCAAGACGGGGCTGCTCGATCAGTTCAGCTCCCTCAAAGGCAAGGAAGGACACTTGGTCTACAGCGATTTTCGCTCCCTCGAGGTGCGGAACGTGCCGCTGCCCGCCGGCACGGCCCTGGTGGTGGCCAACAGCATGGTCAAACACAACCTGACCCATGAGTACAACGAGCGCCGTGAGGCCTGCGAGACGGCGGTGCGGATTCTGCGCCCGCGCTACCCGACCATCACCGCCCTGCGGGATGTCTCGCTGCCGCAGCTCCAGGCCGCGCAAGCGGACCTGGACCCGGTGGTCTACCGCCGCGCCCTGCACGTGGTCGGCGAGATCACCCGCGTCGAGGCCGGCGTCAAAGCCCTGCAAGCCGGCGAACTGACGCGCTTTGGCGACCTCATGTTCGAATCGCAGCACAGCTCGACCCACTATTTTGAGAACAGCGCCGCGGGGCTGGACCTGCTGGTGGCACTGGGCCGGAAGCTGCCAGGGGCCATCGGCGCCCGCCTCAGCGGCGGCGGCTTCGGCGGCATCACGGTGCATCTGGTTGAAGCGCCCCAGGCAAGCGCCTACGCCGCCACCCTCGGCCAACGCTACCGAGAACAGACCGGGCTGGTTTCGGACCTCATGATCTGCGCCGCCGCCGCTGGCGCCCAGGTCTACTAGCCACCACCGCCCGGCACAAGAAAGCAGACTGACGCCATGTTCGAGCGACTGACAGACCGTTTCAAGATGGCCTTCCGCGGTCTGGTTGGCCGGGGTCGGCTGACCGAGACCAACATCAGCGACGCCATGAACGAAATCCGGCGGGCGCTGCTGGAGGCCGACGTCAACTACCACGTCGCCAAAGACTTCATCAGCGAGGTCCGCCAGGCCTGCATGGGCGAAGCGGTGATGAAGAGTATCACGCCGGGGCAGCAGGCGGTGAAGATCGTCCATGACCGCCTGGTGGAACTGCTGGGCGAAAGCACCGCGCCCCTCGATCTGGTCGGCAAGCCCGCCGTCATCATGCTCTGCGGCCTGCACGGCTCTGGCAAGACCACCACCGGTGCCAAGCTGGCACTGCTGTTGCGTGACAAAGCCGGCCGGAAGCCCATGCTGGCCGCTTGCGACCTGCAGCGCCCCGCGGCCATTGACCAACTCGAGATTCTCGGCCGCGAACTCGGCGTCCCCGTGCATACCGACCGCCTGGCCAAGGACGTGGCCCAGGTCGCCGTCGACGCCCGCAACCACGCCGTCGAAATGGGCTGCGATGTGCTGCTGCTCGATACCGCGGGCCGCCTCGAGATCGATGCGGAACTGGTCCAGGAACTGGTCGAGGTCAAACGCCGGGCCCAGCCCCAGGAAATCCTGCTGGTGGCCGATGCCGCGCTCGGGCAGGAAGCGGTTTCGGTGGCTCGACATTTCGATGAAGCCTTGGGTATCTCCGGTATCGTGCTGACCAAACTCGACGGCGATGCCCGCGGCGGTGCGGCGCTCTCCATGCGCAAGGTCACCGGCAAACCCATCAAGTTTGTCGGCGTCGGCGAACGCATCCAGGACCTGGAGCCCTTCCACCCCGACCGCATGGCGGGCCGCATCCTGGGCATGGGTGACGTGGTCAGTCTGGTAGAAAAGGCGGCCGAGCAGTACGAGGCCACGGAAGCCGCAGAACTGCAAGAGAAGCTGCGCGAAGCGACCTTCAACTTCGAGGACTTCATCGGGCAACTGGGTAAGATCCGCAAGATGGGCGGCGTCATGTCGCTGATGAAGATGCTGCCCGGTGCCAGCGGCCTGGCGGACGGCATGGATGTTGACGAGGCGGAGTTCGGCCGTATCGAGGGCATCATCAACTCGATGACGCGCCAGGAACGCCGCCAGCCGGAGATTCTCGGGACCAACCGGCGCCAGCGTATCGCCCGCGGCAGCGGCGTCACCCTGGTCGAGGTGAATCAGCTCATCAAGCAGTTCACCATGATGCGCACCGTGATGGCCAAGCTTGGCCGCGGCGGCAACGCTGGTATGCTGAGCGGACTGGGCGGGCTCATGGGCGGCGGGGGCGGACTCGCCGGGCTCATGGGTGGCGGCGGCGGCGGGATGCCGGGGATGGGCGCCATGGGGGGCGGCGCGCGGTCAGCCGGCCCTTCGGCAACCAAGGCCAAGAAGGGCCCGCGCAAGAAGCACGTCAGCCCTGCCGCCATGCGCCGTAAACGCGGCCGCTGATGAGGGGCGCTGGCCGCAGGCCGCGGCCGCTCCATTTCCCTGGGGAGGCGCCTGGCCTCAGGCGCGGCGGTGGAGCCCACCGCATCTCCAGCGGGCATCTTGCGCCTGGCCTCAGGCGCGGGCCGCGGCCGGTCCATTTCCTTGGAGAGGCGCCTGGCCTCAGGCGCTGGCCGCGGGCCGCGGCCGGTCCATTCCCCTGGAGAGGCGCCTGGCCTCAGGCGCGGCGGTGGAGCCCACCGCATCTCCATCGGATTCTGGAGAGGCGCCTGGCCTCAGGCGCGGCGGTGGAGCCCACCGCATCTCCAGTCTCCCTCACACCAGAGCCAGCGGATCGTACTCCCGGATGGGCTGGAAACTGAAGGGCTGCCGAAAGAGCTGGATGATGCTGTCGGGGTGGGTATGGCGCGCCACCCGGGGTGGCTGGGTGTCGGTCCCCCGCAAAACGGTGACCCGGGTGTAGGGCGCGGCCAGTTTCAGCAGCCCGAAGCTCTCCCGCAGCGCCCGCTGCAGCGCCCGTTCCGCCCCCTGGCGAATACGTTTCCGGGCTTCTTCGGGGCTGAGATGGACGGCATGGACGTTGTGTCGGCTGTAAGCCGCCTCAGGGAGGTGGTGGCCGGGGTCGGGCTGGGTGCCACGCTTCACCGCCACCGTCTCGATGCCGGGGATCAGCGCTTGGGCTTCCTCGGTAAACGCCTGGTCCCCCGCGCCAAAGATGGCCCGCACCCCAAGCTCGCCGGCGCACAGAGCAAACTGACCGAACTCGCCGATGGATACCCCGTTGACCGACTCGTCCCGGTAGCCGAAGCTCTGCGTGTGCGCCAGGTGCGCCAAGCGCGTCCCCGCCTTGGCGTGCTGCCCTACCCACGCCACCGCATCGTAGCGAGCCGCATCCAGGAAGAAGGGCCAGGACTCCGGCCAGCCGCGCATCAGTTCGGCACGAGAGTGCAGCAGCGTACCCTCAATGGCGCCGCAACCGTGCCCATCGGCCACCGTCACCGCGCTGGCGCCCCCGGCCAGAAACCCCTCGACCGCGGCGTTCACCTCCTGAGTCAGCAGCGCTTTGCCCTTGTCATAGTAGCGGCTGGCCGGGATGCACCAGTCCTCGAAGTTCACCATCCCGGAGGCGCCTTCCATGTCGGTCATCAGATAGATTCGCACCAGACCTGCTCCTTTCCGTAACACTCTACTCTGCCGACGTCAACCCTCGTTCGCTGCCGCTGCCACGTCCTGATCGCCCGTGGCATAGCGGCCATTGACTGCCGTCGTCTCCTCGGGCAACGCCGGCAAGCGTGCGGCCATAGCGGCAGTGACCGTCACCACCTCGCCGTCGCGCTCAAAGGCCCGCACCATACGGCTGAAGATCGCCCCCTGGCACTGCTGCAGCAGGCAGTCGGCATCGGCAATCACCAGCATCTCCCGCCGTGCCCGGGTATGGGTGACGTTGACGCGGTTGGGGTCGCTGACAAAGCCGATGCCGGTGCCGGCATTGCTGCGTACGTAGGTGATGATCACCACGTCGCTCTCACCCCCCTGGAAACTGTCGACGGTCGAGATCCGGGAACGCAGGAAGGCCTGCCACTGGACCTCGTCGGGGGTGGCGTCACCAAGCACGGTGCGGACGAGCTCCAGAGTCAGCGCGCCGCGGATCAGGCGCACCTGCCGCCGGTAGGGCGAGATGACGGTGATCTCCCCCGCTGGGTAACGCTTCAGGCAGTCGAGGACGAGGTCCACGGCCAAGGCGGCCTCGAGGGGATTCTCCAGGCCTGGACGCTTCCCCTCGAGTACCAGACGCTCAGATTTCAGCCGCGCCGGCAAAGCGCTGGTCCGATAGAGCCGCAACGTGCTCGGCGGAAAGCGGCGCCGACGTTCCGCAAAGGGCAGGGCGAAGTACTCCGCCTGGTCGTTGGCGCGGACCCGGGCATCGTAGAACAGGGTCGAGGCAAAGCGCAGCAACCGCGGGTTCTGGCAACGGTAGGACTGGTTCAGCAGCAACAGCGGAAATCCACGGTTTTCGGTCAGCCATTGCAGACCGCTATGTGTCACCAGGCGCCAGTGTGACGGTAGCCGGGCGCCGGTTCGTTCCGCCAATTCCGTCAGCAGCGCGGGCTCCAGCGGGTGCGGCGGCAACTGCATCGGATCGCCAAAGCACACCGCCCGGCTAGCCAGCGACACACACAGCATCATTTCATCCGCGCGGGCCATGCCGGCCTCGTCGAAGATGAGGGTGTCGAACGAGCCCTGCTCCTGGCATTCCCGCCGCGCCTGCTCGCAGCGCAGCAACCCGATGGGCGTGCCTGCCAGGATCAGGCTGCCAGTGGCCTCGCGGCGCTGAGCCAGCCGCTCGCGCACGGCGGCATCATCATGCCAGAAGGCCTCGGCGACGTCGAGCGCCACCGCCTCGCGGCTGTAGCCCGTCCGCAGCAACGGCAGACCCGAGAGCCGCCGACAGAGGTTGTCTACCGCCGTGTTCGAGGGGGCCGTGATCAGCAGCCGCCGACCCCGCGAGCACAATTCACGCACCACCTGTTCCAGAACGCAGGTCTTTCCGGTGCCCGGCGGCCCCTGCACAAAGACCAGAGGATTGGTCTCCTGCACCGCGGCCGCAAAAGCCCGCGCCTGTGACGCATCGAAGTGCGCCGGGGCCGCGGCCCGGCGGCCATCGAACGCGGTCTCCTGCAAGCCCAGCATACAACCTAGCGAGACCGACAGCGCCGGCTCCGGCTGCCGGGTCATGGCGGCGATGGCCGAGATGCCGCTGGCGATGAACTCGTCCGGACCGCGCCGCATGAGGGCGCACAGGTACTCATCCACCGCGTGCGGCAGGCCCGCATTCAACCACGACAACCGCCCATAGAACACCGCGGTGTCCATGAGGTCGACCCGCAGCTCCCCGATCGGGGTCAGGTTGCCATGCCGAATGACGTTCAGCGTATCGCCCTCGCGGATCATGCCTTCATCATCCTGCAGGGGCACCTTGAGGGTCAGATCGCCATCGGCAAAACGCTCGATGACCTCGGAGGTGCCCAGGCGCAGCACGAACATCCGGCGGTGGTCCGCGCGCAACTGCGAGCAGCTCTCGAGCAGTTCGAGGTCCAGCACCGCCTCATGCGGCGTCCGCCTGGGGATCGAGAACGTGCCCCCGCGGTCAGCCGCCGTCGGCGTGAGGCCCTCGGCCTGGCTCTCGTCCAGCGCCGCCGCTGTCGGCTCCCTGCCGCGGGGCGCGAAAGACCCGTCCAAGGGTAACTCGAGCTGCTGCGTCACCTCATCAATGGCAAACTCAGCCAGGGCCCGGTCAAGCAAGCGATCGCGGAACTCGCTGCGCAACTGGCGCATGACCCGAATCACCCGCGCCGGATGATGGCAGGCAACCGCCTCCAGCGCCTCGCGAAACCCCTGCCCCCGCAGCCGCCGTGCATCGTCCTGACGCCCGCTCCGACGCAAGTGGTCCAGAATGTCATACACCACCTCGAGCCGCTCGCCGTACGTCACCTCGGTGTCTTCCAGGAAGGAGGGCGATTGCTCCTCAATCACAAGCTCGCCGTCCTGGATGAGCAGCAGCACGCGCTGCACTGCCGTCCGTCCCTCGACGATCAGCACCGGACACATTTCCTCGGTGTCCCAGGTGCAGAACGCCGTGCGCTCCGTGTCCTCCACCAGTTCCAGCGTCGTGCCGTGGAGCACGATGATGGCGCTGTCCTCCAGCCGAAACGGCCGGGGCTGCTGCAGCTCCTGCCAAAGCAAAAAAAACTCGCGCGTCAGCACCAGCTCCGCGTTCCGCGGCCAGCGTTGACGCACCTCGTCAAGGAACAATTCGATCTTGGTGATTTCGTCCAGCATGCATCATCCAGGGTCGCCGCGAACCGGCAGAACGCCGGGACGCTCCCCGCCGCGACCGCACAACATCGTCCCGGATGGACCGATGGCAAGCGCGCTACTATCCTGAAGCCCAGTCCGCCTGTAACCGGTCACTGGATGGGGTGGCCTGCTGAATTGGGGCCGGGGCGCGCTGGGTTCTACCGCGCGGAATCACAACCTGCCTGCTGCCGAACTTGCACCCTCGTCGAGTCTACGGCACACTCCGAGAGGGAGACAGTTCAGACCTGTCGCCCTTGCAAGCGGGCTCTCCCTAACGCACGATCTGCCAGCGCTCGTCAAGCCTGGCGAAGACCAAGCCTATCTCCAGGACATCCTCGTCGCCGTAACGCAGCGACCGCAGAATGCACCGCCCGTCGATGGCATGCACGGCCATTGCTCGCTGCGCTGCCAGAGGCTCGAAAATAGAGTTTGTGACGATGATCGGCTGCATGCCCCAGGACGGATCGGCAAACGCCGCCTGCAGCGTGTCTTGCAGGCTGCTCTCCACTTGCCCGCGGGGTACGCCGTAAGCCTGAGCCAACTCCTGGTTTTTGAGTGCAAACGCCGCCATGACGCGAGGCAAGTCTCGCCCTGCAAGCGCGGCATGAACCGTCTCTACCTCGCTCCATATGGCGCGCCGCATCTCGGTGTCCATTTTGATGTTAGGAGCACTTAGCCAGCGCCACTTGCCTTGGGGAAAGGGCAGCGAGAACTGGCCGGTGTCTTGGACGACCTGGCCAGCCTCTACGGCGCGATTACGGAAGGAGTACACCTGTTGCTGGCCGCCGTCCTTCACCTCGACAGAGAACGAGCGCACACTGTTGGGGTCCGAGCCGAAGCCCGTGGCCCGCAGCCGAACCGTGTTGACCCCATCGACAGCCAACGGATTATAGAAGGTGGACAGGGTCCGTCCGCGCCCTTGCGGGTCACGGAAGACAAGCATGTCATTAAGGAACAGCTCGGAGGCGACGCCGATGCTGGCGATGTCAAGGATGAATTTGGGGTTGGGCATGTCGAACAGTCCTCGTGTCGTGGGCGAACAAGAAGGAATCGATCACGTCACGGCTTTCGGGCCGCAGGCACAACGGCAGAGCCGCTGCCCCTTCTTCTGTTGACCTTAGAGTGCGCGAACCCCAAACTACTGCGAGCCGCCCAGCCGCAGGAATTCCACTTGCCGGTCCGAGACAAGGTCTTCTTCCTCGATTATGGTCCAGGTCTTGTGGATCTTGATCACGCCGCAAAGCAGCGTGAACGCATACTCCACATCAAGTCCATCAAAGTTGAGGCCCAAGAAAACCATGATGGCCTTGCTTGCCGCATCATAGGAGGGATCGTGGACTCGGGCCGTGACCGCGGCCCTGCCATTGGCGTCTGCAGCCACAACGTCCTTCAACAGATTGATATCAGCGCCCACCTGCATTCCGACGCTGCCACGCAGGTTCAGGTTCATCTCCGCCTTGCCGCCTTGCGCGGTTCGCCCCCCGGAGAGTGTCAGAGAGATGCCCCCGTCAAAGGACACGTAGAAGCCAGCGGAACCATAGCCTGCGAGGTAGCCTGGCAACCCGCCGCCGAGGAAATGGATCTTCTGCGTCTCGACACCGATCAACGGATCGAGCCCGGCATCAACCGTCCATGTCCACCAGCAACGCCAGTCGCTTTCGTCCTCCTCCCATAGGTTTGTGAACTCGATGCTCCCATGCAGGAAACTGAAAGGCTCTTGCTCTTTCTTCTCCTTGCCGACGAGAGCGCTGAACCCTCTATGGTAAAGACCATTGAGGAGTTTCAAGGCGTCGGTGAGTTTCGACAAGTCAAGTGCGCCGCCCGTTGTCGACGACGCCATGATGTCGTGATGGGTCTTGCCTTCCTTATCCTTGTAGTGCTTGTAGCTCACCGTGCCCTTGGTGCCAGGATAGGCGCGGATGGTGACGGACCTGCTGTTCCCAGAGCAGGCAGTGCAGCGCAGTATGTACTCGCGGGGACGGTCGTCGTCCTTCATCAGGGGAAGACTATCCCAGCCTGGCACGGGCATGGTCGCGGTGAGCCCGACCTCGCGTTTGTCCAAGTCGGGACCTGACATATGCCATTCGGGATGCTTGCCGCACCCGCTGCCGTTGAGGATCCCCCTCAGTGTGAGAGAATCCCCGACCCCGGAGGGCGCCACGACTTCAAGGATGTCATCAGGGCCGAGGGAGCGCGTGTGGTGGCGGCACGTCAAGGTGATCCCCTGAAGCTCACATGTGAGGGCGCGGGAGGCGGCAGCCTGGGTGGATGAGCCGCCACCGTCGGCGCCGCGGAGCGTGCCAGGGCCGAGGGGTACCGGACTCCCGCCAGGAGCAGGGCGGGTGGAGCGTGTAGCCGCCCTGGCCGCCGAGGGAGCGCAGTTCTGCATGAACGGCGCACCCGTGCAGGCAGCGGCAATCATCGTCAACGCTTGGGGAGAGTGCGCCTGCGATGCCGCGGCTCCACCCTCTACGCCGCGCTTTGTGGACTGCGCCAAGGTTTCCTGACGTCCAGGGCGCGCTGAGCCACTCGACGCGCTCTTGGCGTTCGATTGTGACCCTGCACCGGAGCTGCCCTCAGGGGGACCTTGGAGGGCAGCCTGAGCTCCGCTTCCGATCATTGCCCCTCCTAATTTCATCTGCTCCAGATAGGGCGGCACGGGGGGCGGGATCGTGACGGTTGGTGTCTTGATGTCGCCGATAAGAACGTTGGGCTGCCCGACCACGATCTGCCCACCGTGTGCCGTCAGGTCGGAGACCCGTACCGCAGCCTTCTTTCCGATCATCACCCCAAGCGAGCCTTTGACAATGGAGTCCGGGGGCCCAACGCACACACACATGTCGGACACCACCGCAGCGGGCTTCTTCCCGATGAGGACGGTGGGAACACAAGGCCCCACAATCGGCCCCCCCACGTGGGGGATCGGTGGCGTGCCCGGAGTTACCATCGGGCAGAGATGGTAATCACCCATTCTGGCGGCTGGCAGACCCATTGGCGCACACCTCCATCCCTGCCGAGGCAATTCCCATCATTCCAGGAAGAATGGCAGAATCTGCAAAGTCACCACCTGAGCTTCAAGAAACTTCAGACTCACGTTGGTATCTCCCACTTTCAGAGAAGCTTCTGCCGATCTTCGGTGAAGGAACGAGTGGGTGAGACGGAGCAGTTCCTGTATCAACGGCAGATCCCACGTGGCCAGTCTTGTCTGACAACCCAGGACCGCACCAGGTCCCAGGACCTCGTGCTGGACCACTTCTTCCCAGAGATGCAGCAGCGCTCTTTCCTCTCCCGCCGCCGCGTCGCCTTGCAGGCCCTCCGCCTGGAGCAGGCGCACATAAAGCAGAAAGGCCACGAAACTGTCGCGTGAACGCGGGACCACGCGGGCTGTCGCCTGCATCAGATGCTGCCGCGCGCCCATCAGGTCGCCGCGCTGGAACGCCTGCAGCACCGCGGCAAGGCCGAGCGGAAGTGCCAACCCATCGAAAAACGGATCACTGAAACAGGCGGCTGGAACCGGCGCCCGCACGTCAGCCCGGAGTGGCTGCGCCGAAGCCGCACTCACCGTCGATGGCGGCGGCGCTTCGCCCGCTGTCGTCTTGATGTCCGCAGCGGCGGGCATCGCGTCCTCTGCATCGCTTGGGGGTGCTGCTCCGGCGGCCGGGTTTGCGCCAGTCGCCACGGTTGCGTCAGATCCCCAGTCGGAGACGGTTTCAGGCGCCGCGGCGACCGGGAGGGTGTCCGGCTGAGCCGTCTCACGGGGTGCGGCGTCAGTGGCTGCCTGGTCCACTGCAGTCGGCGGCGTAGCCCTGTTCTTGGGCTGCCCTGTGCGAGGCAGGAAGCAGTAGAGACGCGCAAGCGATTCGCTCACCAGCTTGCCGTCCACAAGTTCTTTGAGTTCAGGAACCGTAGCGACGTTGACGCCCTCGGCTTCCGCCAGCAGGTTCTTCACGTAGATCTCGTCCTGCTCTTTTGGAGCCTGCGGGTACAGCATCTCCAGAGTAAATGCATCGCTTTCCCGGGCACACTGCTCAGCCTTCACCCAGATCAGCGCGGCGAGATAGTTGAACTTGGCCATTCGTGCCAGTCGGAATACCTTCCTGAACACCTCGAGGCTCGCGACCGGAGTCTTGAGGCTTTGTCCGCCGCCACCCGACATAGTCATCAGGTTCCTCGTCAAGAAGCAACACACGAGGCTGGATTCTTGCCCTGCCGGGATGATGTCTGCGGGGTCCAGGTAAGATCCCTTGGGCCTCCTTCCTGGTCTGGCGGGATCGGCTTTGAGGTCGGAGCTCGCGTAGGACAGCTCGGCAAACCGCTCCACCTGCTCTGCCAGAGTGGTCGTGACCTTGTCTCCTCCCTCCGTCTTCCTTTCGGTTGAAATACTGACGCTGGTGAGGTCGCGATCCGAATCTGAGGCTCGAACCTCATTCAGCGCGGCTTTGCAGAGCTGTTGAACAAATGTATTGAGATCAGCCATGTCATCATCTCCGGCAGTGGTGCTATCCCGTTCTCACGTTCTTGGTGCTACATCCAGCCTGCGGTCTCGTCTGAAAGCGAGCGGGTGCTCAGCGGTGACGGGCATCCTAGTATGGACCATGGATCCCCGATCTGGGCCATCGGCGAGGGCGGGTCGGCAACGAAGCCCTGCCACACCGTTCCTGCCTGCCAGAGCCGGGGCCATGTCGCGGTGCCCAAGCAGGCGTCACGCCTGTCGTCGAGAGCCGGTTGAAGCCATGGCCAAAGCCACGGTCGTCGGCCGGTCGGCAACCACCCCCCTGGGTGAGCCGACGCGCACACGTCCTCGATATCGGCGGCGCCAGGACCGTCGCCAGGACAGCACCCATTATGCACATACGTTTCGGGGAGCACGCCGCTCAGTCGCAATCTGCCAAGGGGTCTGAGCGGGTCGATCTGGATCGGGTTCAGGATGACGCCCAGACTTGGAATCAGGGCAATACCTCGATGCAGATAGAGGCCGTGCCACTGGGCGTCCACAGTGCCGAGATGCCCCAACGAATGAAAATCGCCGGTTGCCACGACGGCGTCAGAGAATGGGTCCAGGCAGCGGTACGCCGCGAAATCAGGCCCGCTACCGAGGAAGCCGACGGTACTGCCCCACGGGTCCACCAGCGCAAGCTCCAGTGTCCCACCGACGACCCGCCCGAGCAGAGATCCCTGCCTGTAGAAATAGTCAACGAGGGTTCCCCCATCGTCTTCGGCTAATAACTCATTGTCAGCCCAGTAAAACCTGGTCTTGTTGTTCTCGCGCGCGATGCGCGCGGGGTAACCCAGACCGTCATAGGAGAGCGCTATGACCTGGAGGCCGTCGCACGAAGCTTCCCGCAAGCGGTTGGACCCGTCATACGAAAAACGCAGGACGCCGCAGGCCGTTGTTACCTCACCGACGTTGCCGTAGGTGTCGTACTTGAGCTGCACGCCACCGGTGTACGTCACGGGCAGATGCCGCTCGTCCATGGTGGCCGAACCCAACCGGTGGTGGAAGCGCAGGTTTCCCCCGTCGTCATACTCGCACTTCCCGATTCGGCGATCACTGGTCCACGAAACGTTCCGTCCGCCAGCGTCCAACTGAAAGCAGCCCACCTGAGAACCATCCCAACGCACGGCTTCGCCGTAGGACACGCACAGCGAGTAGGCGGTAGTCCCGCTGCAACGGACATCGATCGAGACAACGCGACCTGCGCCGTCGCACCCGCGCGCGATGGTCAGCGCCCCGTCGGTGCTGACGCAGCAGGCCTGGATGCCGCCTTCCACTCGGACGTGGTGGCCCGCAACCTGGTAATCCGTCACGTCGCGCGTCTGCACGCACTCAAGTGAGAGGTAGGGTCGGCGTTCGCTCAGCAGCCCCCCCGACCGCCAACACCTCTCCATGCTGTATTCGTCATCCCAGAACACCGCTCTGTCTCTGCCGCCATCTCCGTACACAAACGTGGTCTCCGAGACTCCAGCCGCAGAAGCCCTTACCAAGCGCCCGTCGGACGCATAGGTCAGTGCATCCCTTCTGCCGTCATGTGCAATGGCTACCACTCGAGCGTTCCCGTCGTACTCGATGTCTGTTCGCTTTGTCTGTCTCTGTCCGTAAACGACAGCTGTAATCCGGCGGTAATCGTCGCGCTCGTATGCAAGAGGACCACGTCCCGTGATGACGTCCCGGATGATCTGTTCGTTCTGGTCACGGTCCAGCGTCCGTCGCCGCCCGCCCGGCCCGAGGACCAGCACTGGAAGCCCGTCACTATTCCGACTCAGCTGATACGGACCGCAGGCACCCGTCGTGATCTCGGCCAGTACGTTCCGTTTGTAGGCGTACTGTCGCAACACTCGATCAATGCCGACCTCAGACAGCAAGCGTCCATCAGCGTCATACTGTAACTGTAACCACGTGTCGGCCTGTCGCTTCACCGTCGACAGGCCGCCAGCCGCATCGTAGAGAAGAACAGCCTTGTCACCGTCAGGGAGCTCTACTGTCAGAAGTCGCGACCAAGCATTGAGATTGAGGTAGGCCGTCTCCTGCCCCGCCATGAGCTCAATTCGGCGGCCAGCCGATTCAGAGCGAGACGTGGAGTTCATATCTGTGACAGCGTGGCTTGGCTTCCCGTCGCGCGCCGGCGGCGCTGTACAGGTATCGCAAGCGTTCAGCCGAACCCCTATGGCCAGCCCCGAGTCGTCCCTGGCCAGCTCGATCACATCGCCGCGGTTGGAACGCCACCCTGAGAGAGCCCCTGACGGATCTCGGTCAGCCGTGAGGACGAGATCTCCGGGGACTCCCATCTCGATCAAGCCGGCGGCGTTGTGCGCTTGGTACAGGCAACCGTGACCAGGGCGAGCGGCGCAGGTAAGCCGACCGTGATCATCCCAGGCCCAGGCGCCGGACTCCCCTCCCGGCATGAGACTCCCGCTGATAAGGCCCTGAGCCGTGAAGAAGTACGACTGCGTCCGCCCCAGTTGGTCCACATACTGCACCATGCCTTGGTCTGAACTCCTGAGTGATTCCGTGAGGGTGCGATCGGCTTCTTCAACCTTGTTGCACCGCAATTCATCGTCATGCCAGAATCGCGTCCCTACACCTCCCGCTCGTCGCCATAGTTCCGGCCTGCCCCGAGCATAGCGGTAGGAGACCAGATCCCGCGACCCGCTCAGCACCGCGCTCAGTTCCTCTGTGGCCGAATAGCGGTAGCCGAACGTCAAGAACGGCTCCGCCTGACTGCCGCTCGTCCCCACCATCTGGCGGAGCAGTCCGTCGCGAGCCACCTCAATGTGGAATCTGACCTCGGAGTCGCTGAGGCTGACAAGCTGCTCCAAGATGCCGCTAGGGCTGTACTGCAGCCTCCACCCCATCGTCTGCTGCAATGCCATCACGGCCGGACGTCCATACCCATCGGCACTTTGGCTGAAGTCCACGTGAGCCTCGCCACAACGTAGCCGTGCCGTCCCCTTGCTCAGTTCAAGGGTAAACGGGAAGAATGGGGTGCTATGGCAATTCCCCGCAGCTCGAAAGAAGGGAATCGTCAGGCCGTGATACCCGCGCAACGCAGGCTGCTCGAAATCAACAGTCCAGTCGAGGCAACTGCTCCAGCCTCTGCCGAATAGGCCGCGTTGGCGGTGATTGCGGGAACGGTAGACACGCTTGAGCCGAATCCCGAGTGGCGGCGGCAACTCCACCTCAGTGTCCTGCATGACAATCTCGGCGTCGGCCGGATTGAGGAACCGTGAGACAACGAAGAGGCGGGACAGATCCCACCCGGCCCGGCCGTCCGACATGGTCGGCCGGGCCCTCTCCAAGTTCTCAGCGCTAGAATGGACGCTTTCTACTCCCATGCATATCCTTGCTGCCAGCGTCCGCCCGGCAACCGGGACAGACATGCAAACGGTGTATCCACTGCGCTTCAGTGCACGTGCATCTGCCCGAGGATTCCCTCTCCCAGAAGATCAGACGTTAAGGGTCCAGCCGTCGAGACCACCCCGATGAGGATGCGGTAGTTCACCTGCAACGGCAACATGGCCGCGGCGAGCCTCCCTAGCCAGCGCGAGGGCTGCCTGGGCGAGTCCACCCAGCCCTCGCCTTCCAGGGCGGCCAACTGACCTTGGTCAGCAGGAAGCAGCCAAACGAGCCATCCCCAGCGCAGATTCACCTGCCGTCCCAAGATCAGGTGCTGGCCAAGCGTCGCGGAACGCTGGCCCAACCGCGAACACACAGGTTCGGCTAGACGCTCGCTACGGTCTTCATCCAATACCTTCGTCTCACAGCGCAACCACTCGGTAAGCAGACCTGCCAGATGAGCTTGGGTGATCTGGGGAGGCAGTCCGCTGACCACATACTGGAGGAGCGCGCCCGCCAGTCGCCGCCACCCTCGAGGAGGCGCGTCCCCCTCCTCACAGACACCCAATGCCGTCAGCAGGCAGAGGCTATCGGCAGGCGAGATCTCGTCGGTTCGCCAGCGCCTGAAATCCCTGCGCAAGTTCCAGAGGCGGAAACTGAAGCGCGACAGGAGAAGATCCTCGATGGCGGCGGCTACTCGTCGCAATCGGGCATCCCCCAGAAGCCATGAGTCCCGCTCCCCGTAGGAGACATCCGCCCATGCAGGGTCATGAGGCATATCTCCGAACAGCGGCATGCCGGCCCAGGGAAGGTAGTGCCGGAAGAGCATAACCCTGACGGGGGTATCGGCCGTCTCGGATACGACGCCACTGACAATCCCCGCAAGCATCGACTCGTGGTAGTGGCGCACCGCGCAGAGCACCCAAAGTCGCCACGTTTCCGTAGCGCCTGCATCCACCTCCCCTGCGGCGTCATGGCAGAGCAGGTCAAGAACCGCCCAGAGAGAGTCGGGGCCGTTCGTTCGCGTCAGCAAATCTTCCAGACTGGCCCGGGATACTTCTACGCCATTCCTGCTGGGTGGGGTCTGCATGGGAACCGGTTGCTCACACTGCGTTGAAGCGGATGCGGACCTGGTATCCCGTTGCCGCACGGTCTTGGATGAAGCCCTCAAGCCACTCGCGGTAGAACTCGGCCAGCTTCTGTGCGGCTGAATTTTCCCGGGCTGCGACGTCGCAGGTAATCCGTATCAGCGGCACCAACGCACCCGCCTCACGGCCGTACTCCGCGTCAAATCTCATGGGGCATGGCAGGATCATCTCGCGCAGCTCCCGCACTGGATTCCGGCGGATCAGCCGCTCCATATCAGTACGGCTACACACGGGACGTTGCACGTAGTGAAGCAGTTCGTCGAAAACAGCGGTCCCCACCTGCTGTCTTAGTCCCTCGAAGGGGGTCGGCTGCTCGGCAGACGTGATGGGATGGAACTGACAGGCGTCATCGGCCAGACGAGTCCCCGCGCAGTGATATATGCGCGTCTTCGCAAATGCAGGGTCTGCGGAGGTGAAGTAGTCCTCGCCCAGATGCAGCAGGAACTCATAGCTGATGCGGTTTGCTTTGATGTCGCAGCCAAAATGTAGCTCAGCCATGTCCCGTGCCAGGTCTCCCGGAGGGCTCACGGTGAACGTCAACTGCGGGTCACTCCCCAGGCTATACCGCCGATTGTAGAAACACACTTTTGAGTCGGAGTCAAAGACGGACAAGACCAGAGGCAGGCGGCCCATGTCCCGTAGATTCGTGAGACGCCGTACCACGACCGTGTTCGCGTCTTTTTGGAGCAACGTGCCTTGCGCCAAACCGCTGTCGCGGCGGAAATACTGAACGTTCCAGAAAACCGCACAGTTGAGCTCCAAACCCTCGCTCAGCATGGCCGCGATGCTGTCTGCCCCATCCCCAACATCGATAGTCACCCAATAGAAATCCCCGTGTTTCTCAAGGCGACTCCAAATCTCATAGGGGACCTCAATGAAACGCTGGCTGAAAACATCGCGAGAGAACTGTGAGAGGCGCCGCCAGTCAACCAAGTTCTGCCAAGCAGGATCCTCTCCTTGCTGGCCGTGAACCGAGAGAAAGGTGTTGGGTGAGCGGACGCGGTACGAGACGCGCGCAGCGAGGTCGACATGTCGGCCTGGGTACCACCGCCCCACCCTCAGACGATCGACATACTTGGCGAAGTCCCGTATATGCGTCGCGTCCGGGTTGATATACAGCAGCAAAGGCGGGCCAGAGCCTCCTGCACCACCCTCCGCTAACGAGGCTGGCGACACGCCGAGCGCCAGACCGAGTTGGAGCACATCGGAGCGTACGTGGCGCGTTTCGACGCCGCGACCATTCCCAGCCTCCTCGCTCAGCGGCAAGATCACACACTCGGCGACACGCGGCGAAACCCGGACTGGCTCGCCTGTGCTCGTCGATCCTATCTCGAAGTGGGCGTCTTCGCCAGCAAAAAAACTCAGACGCTCAGGCGAATGCACTCGCTTCGAGACTTGTGCCACGAAGGACCAAGGTGGAGGGAACTCGGCGAATCCCAAGGCCTGGGCAACCCACTGGGAGACCAGACTCCTCTCGACCTCGTCAGTCTCCATGCGGTTCGAGAAGGGGAACAGCACCGTTCGAAAGTAATTCCTTAGCTCGGCGTCAAGCCGACTCTCAATCCTCTCTTGGTAGTAGCGCCCCTCTTCCTCATGAATCTTCTGCCGTAACCATTCATACAGACTCTGAGACTGTGCCCCGCCAGGTTCGGGGACTTGCAGCCTCTGGTAAAGCTCTGAGACAAACCTCTGTACCTGCGCATCAGACACGAGACACCCCCCTCCCTCAGTTGATCAGGATCATGGGTGCCTGCAACTGCATCTGTGCCTGGGCGTCGATCTTGACCTGAACCGCCTTGAGTTCCAGCAAAGCTCCACCGTTGATCTCAACCTTGGTGCTAGACGCGATCTTCACAGCCTGCGTGCCGGTCACGCTTACTTCCTGCGAAGACTTGATATCCACCTTCTGGGTTCCCGTCACCACGACTTCTTTGGCGGACTTGATATCGACGAGGTTCGTCCCTTCCACAAAGACCTGCTTCGCCGCCATGACATGCACCGTATTATCCGACTTAATGAGAATATCCTTGTTCGCCTTGTCGATCTTGATCTGGGCCGTTGGCGAAGCCCCCGTTTGATCGCCGACACAGAGAAGAATGTTCATCTGTTTCCCGTCGCGGTCGTCTATCTTGATGAGCGTACCGTCTTTCGTATACCCCAAGAACCACTCCTTCTCAGGTTGCTGATACGCCTGCGGCTTCGCTTCCTCGTGGTAGGCGGCACCCACAACAACCGGTTTGTCCGGATCGCCCTGCTCGAAGGCCACGAGCACCTCGTCGCCCTTGTGAGGCAGAACCAGATGCCCATGGTCGGCGCCCCCGGTGCGGTGCGGAACGCGGGCATAGATGGCCTCGTTCTTCTTCTGCCACGGCAACTGGACTTTGACGCGTCCCAGAGCCTTGTCATCGTCCACGGACTCCACGAGGGCATTCTCCAGGGTGGTCAGATCGAATGACAGGCTGACTGCGGGGGGCGGCAAACGATAGGCAGCGTTGTTCATCCACAAGCGGTTCGTCGCGGTGCCGTCACCCACGCCGTAGTCCAACCCACGCCGACTGACCACATACTTACCTTTGAGGATCGGAGCCCTGTCGCCCACCGCGGCGCTCTTCTCATCGAAACTCGCCAGCATCGACACCCCAAGCGCCGCCTCGGTGACATACGCCGCCACCGTCACCATCTGGGCGATGCGGTACTCCGCGACCGCTTTGCTGTAGTCCTCAAGTTGGCCCTTCTGTCTGAACTCCAGGCCGTAGCTCAAAGAGGCCTGCCCCCCCAATCGCTTACTGGCATCAAGCGCCGCTTCATGGACGTCTTGATTGGGAGGTTGGGGCTCCGCAGTGATCTTCGTGGTGTGGTCACGCTGTACAAGATAGTTGTGCGATTGGTGGGCGCGCGCAAACGGACACAGGCGAGCGGATATCTCGACCCGGGAGTGGTCGATCTGCTCAACCCGGATCGTCCCCGAATTCCCCGAGTAGGGTGGCACTGCGAGGATCGTTTTGTCCGCGACGTTAAAGATGGTGATGCCATGACTGGTGGCCAGTCGAAGCGCAAAATGGTAGTCCGTTTCATTGTACTGCGTCTTGGATACGAAGACGCCCGCAGGCAGGTTGCCCGCTTGCTCAACCTGTACGCCATGATCCGCGAACACCTGCTTTACGATAGCTGCACAGGACATGTTCAAATACGTGCGCGTGCGCACCACTTGGTCGAGCTTCCACGAGTTTGAGTGGGCAACCGCCTCCACATAGATGTCCATGAACGACAGGCTGGTGATCAGGCCTGAAAACACCATCTTGCCTTGGCCGTCTTTCACTACCAGGGCCACCCCGATCTGCTGCTTGAGCGTCTTGAGCCAGTTGTACTCTGACGGCGAAACGGGTATCCGCAGCCGACACTCGGCATGCTCAAACGCAGCCTCCGACAGGCACAGGCGCTCGATGTGTTCTACGGGACTGCCGCCAAGGGTGATGTCGAAAGGCACTGGCATCGAAATCAGAACCCCTTGCCGTTGTGCCGCCCAGAAAAGGTCGGCCCTTACACCGTTTCGCCAGGAAGGAAAAGGCCGCCTCTGGAGGACTTGACCGCCAAACCCCAGGAATTGACGCAAGCCAAACGCCGGTCGTTTCGGCCCTTGTACCGGCGATCACTTGCGCGATGCAAGGCTGGCAATCGGCGCGAAACACAACCTATAGCCGGCCCCGACCGGCGTTCAACTTGCGAGTCCCCGCACGCAACTTCCAGAGGTCTGGAGCGCACGCTTGCGTGCTGGCCCTACACGCAAGAACATGACACCACATCGGGCTAAAGAGCCAGGCCGAAACACCACGCCGCCACGCTCACTGGCAGTCAACCGACCCACACCAAACCCACATGGGCACGCAGAGAGGGCCCAGGATACTCGATAAGGACCGACGTGGCGCGTACCGCCGGAACCTCGCGCTTCAACTCATGGCCACGCTGTCAGACACCGGATTGAACTCCTCCTGCTGCTTGTCCGAGCCAAACTGCGCCTGCATGTTGAGTTTCCAGGCTGTGATGTCTATCACCTCGTCCCGGGTCGCACAATCACAACGCAACTCCCAGCCCCCGATGTAGAACCGCTTGATCTTGAGCAGGTAGAGCACTGGGGACTTGGGATCCATCTCGTCCGCAACGATCTTGATCTCTCCCTCCTTCCACTCCCCTTCGGCCTGCTTGCGACAGTCCCAGTGAATGGAGTCGCGCGTCAGGTCTAGGAGTGGCAGGGGGGTCGGCTTGTCAGGCTGCGGATGCTCCGTGTCCCGGACGCGGCGCGACACACGGAACTGCATCCCGGCGGGGGAACCACACCAGATCCCGAGATCGTTGCTGCGGGCGGCAATCATGGGCCCTTCAAGCGTGCAGATCCCGAGATCCTTGTTGTTCAGTTTCACGAATGCCATGGTCTTGTCACTCCTCAGTTCACCTCGGCACCGGAATCGACGGGGAACAATGCCCACAGGGCCGTCCCATCAGAACACGACACGACCTCACTTGAAGTTGGGTATCTTGGGGAATTTGACCTGCCCGCTGATATCCCACTCACTCGCATTGATCTGGAACTGTTCGATGACCTTGGTGGACCCCCCGGGCACAGAGCCTCCGGCCCCTTCGTTGAGGCTCCACTGTGAGACGAAAGACTCATTCATGGTCAGCTTGAAATGGTCGGCGAAGTGTTGGTCGCGGAACTGGACCTCGCTCTTCACGATGCGTTTTGCACCCGACTTCTCAGCGTTCTTGCCGCCCTGAGTGATGTTGCGGAACGCGGCGAGGCAACTATCCTCGCCGGCATCGCGGCTGATCGTGACGTAGAGGGCGTCCGGAACCCGGTTCGTCAGCCCTCCCGACAGGCTCAGTCGGAGATCCACATCGTGGACGTCCGCGACCTCCTTGCCGTCAATCTTCACTGTGAACAAGGTGTCTTTCGTAGCCATGCTCGTGAAACCTTCTCGTTGTGAATGACCACTTCCACTTGTACGCTTGCGGACCCGTCATCCCTGGTCGACCATGGGCGCCATCTCGGTCTCAATAGCCCCGTGCGGAAAACTCACGGTCGCGTGACGTCAGGCGTCCAGGCCCTAGGCTACCTCGGTAAGCTTACCCTCCTTTCCTTTCTTGATCTCCACATCGAAACTCGCGATCGCATCCTTGAATGTGACCACCAACGTGTAAGGCACCTCACCCAAGATCTCTTGAGCATCTGTTTTCTGCCGCATCTGCACTTCAACGGCACGGATCATCTTGTCCGAGTCTACCCCCGCAAGTTGCTGTAGATACATCTCCAGGTCACGGGCTATATCACGCTGCTCAGCCACTGGAGAGAAGCGTTTCTTCCTCAGGAAGTAGGTGATGACCTTCTTCAGAAAGAGCAAAACCCGTTGGTTCTGGTACTGGTTGTCAACGCCACGACCCGCCATCGTCTGCGCATTGTCGAAATGCAGAACGTTACGGGTCGATGTCACTCCGTAGATCACGGGCGTATCTGTCATCTTCTCATAGAAATCAATCTTGGTCTCCCAGTCAACAAAGGTGCCAGCCATGGGGAACTTCTGCTGGCAAAGAACGGTGCCTACAGACGTATCTGCGCCTTTGTCGAGCTGGAATGCCTTTCCGGCAAAGGCAAATACGGGACTACAGGTAACGTCGCCGTCCGTATCCCAGTGGGAGGCGCGCCGCACAATGCACCGATTCGCCACCAGCGTCACGTGGCGGAAGGGGGTTTCGTTGTCGGCCAGATCATGATACTTATCCACGTTGGCCGGGCTCAGCAAGTTCTCGGGGGCTTCCCCAATAGCCATCAGGTTCCGTGCCCGCGCGAACTTGCCCAAGTCGCTGATCTGCCCGCGGCCGTAGAACTCGTGTGGCAAGACCGCCAAGTCATACAACTCCTCAAGCTGTGCCGAGTCAGCCATCCTCTTCAGTACGCTGCCCAGTGCCTCGAAATTCTCAGCAGCCTCCTCGGAGTTCGCGTTAGCAATGGTGATGCAGCGCGTCGCGCTTGGGTTATCAATCATCGTTTCGGCAAAGAAAAGCTGGAGTCCACGAACGGTTTCCTCAAGCTTTCGCTGCTCGTGCAGCACCGTCTTGAGGTTCGTATCGAACAACTCATCCGCCTTTGCCTTCTCCGCCTCAAGTTCGCTGAGCACGGCGTCCAAGTCGGTCTTCAGGTCTTTGCCCTGCAGTTTCCCGAGCACCTCCTGCATGGTCCGCAGTCGCGCCACGTACGCCTTGATCTCACGAGCCTTCTTGCGCCGGTCGCCGGGGCTACTGGCCTTGATCTGCTTCTCGAGAGTCTTAGGGTCGAAATCTGCGGCTCCGGGCAGACTCCATGCCTCGGATTGGCCAACCGTTGTCTTGATCGACGCGACATGTTTCTTGAGAAACTGGAACGCGTCGTCCTCGCTCGTGACGTCTTGCCGAACGGTCTCAACCTGCTTTACTCGTGTGGTGTCACCCGCCATGACCATCCCCTTTTCCTAGGCTCCCTCGTTCGACGCCGCGAACCAAGCAGCACGCTGCCGCCCCTGGCGGATCAGAGCTTCTTCATCAACGGACTCGCGAGGAGCGCTTCCATGCGGGCAATCTCCTTGGCTAGAGCCTTTCCCAAAAGCCTCTGACGGCGTAAGGCCACCGGAATGGTATCATGGTTCAGCGCCCCCGGATGTCCGTTTTCGGGCCTGAACCGGGCCGTCGGCCCCGTCTCAGGCGGTGTTTGGCCAAGTACTGCGACG
>CAIZKT010000817.1:0-3518 GCA_903933565.1 uncultured Victivallales bacterium
GCCGGGACTCGGTATGCCGGAACCGTCTACCACTGCGCGGGTCGGCCAGGCCGGAACTCGGTATGCCGGAACCGCTTACCACTGCGCTGGTCGGCCAGGCCGGGACTCGGTATGCCGGAACCGTCTACCACTGCGCGGGCCGTAGGCCGCGCTTTGAACTGCGGCGGCTGGACGCCGCTTTCGCCTCCCTCACGGCCGTGTCTCAATGCCGTGCAGCGTCACCTGTGGCTGGTCCTTGAGTGAGAGGGCCAGCGTCAGGGCGTTCAGAGCCTCAGGAAGGTTGCCCTTGACCACGTCGCCGAAGATAACGAAGTGCGAGGTGGCGCTCGCAGTCTCTGAGCCGCAGCCTCCCCAGCCACCCCCGGGGCCCGTGATCAGGCGGGTGCGCACGTCCGGCGTCAGCAGCGCCAGGGTGAGTCCGTCGGGACGGGTCTTGGCGGCCCACGAGACGTTGTCGCGGCGCACCTGGGCCTGGGTGCCGGCGGCATGCGGGCCGACCGCGCCCTGGAAACCGTCCGAGTACAGGTAGGTGCCGGGCTGCGGCCCGCCAGGCGCAAAGACGTTGGCGTCGTCGTAGTTCCAGAACCACCCCGGCGTGAGGTTCAGGATAACCTCGGCCCAGCCCTGACCGGCGCCCAACAGGATGTCCTGGGTCAGCCCCTCAGGCGAGCTCGCCCGGACAACCGCGAGCGCCGGTCCTGCCCGCAGCACGCTGAGCCGACAGCGGGCATTGCGCCGATCTCCGCCCAGGTCGGCGAAGCCGGACCAATCACGGGCTCCGGGCTGGGTCAGGTCCAGCCCCCCCACGGCCTGCACCTTCCACTCATAGATGTGGCCGCCTTCGGCGCCGACCAGGAGGCTGACGCGACCATTGTCCAGCCGGACCTGGCCGTTCTCCTCGGAGGTGACCTTGACGGCCTCTGTCAGGACTGGCAGAGGAGTTCCAGGCGCGGCGGCGTAGAGCAGGAAGCGGTCCGGCGAGCCGGTCGCGGGCCGGGCTACGACGAAGCTCAGTACCGCAGCGCTGGCCGCGGCCTCGACCTGGCACACGACCGCGACCTGGGCGGCGGCGCTGCCCACGCCGGTCAACCGCAGCAGGACAGGGACCGCAGTCGCGGGCACGGCCCCGGTGGGGATGACCACCTGCAGCGGCAGCGCGACTCCGGCCGGAGTGCTGTCCGGCCAGCGCACGGTCAGCCCCAGGCGCGCCTGGGCAGCCAGCGGCCACGAGAGGGCCGCGTCGAGCGGCGCAGCGACGCTGGCTTCCGGCCGCAGGTTGCGGACGCCTAACTCACGCAACGCCAGGCCGACCTCGGCCAGGGATGGCACGGGCTGCCGCGGCCCCTGCTGGCTGGCCTGCGCGTTCGCCTCGAGGGCTGCCAGGACCGCTTCAAGGCGGCTGGCCATCAGGTCGTAGCGAGCCAGGGTCGCGTCGTAGCGCTGCAGCACCCGGTCCAGCGCGTAGGGTTCATTCTCGTAGTTCCAGAGGGCGCTGTAGCGCTCGCGCAGCTCGGCGTGGCGCTGCCGTAGCCGCCGCAGGGGCTCCAGGGCCTGCGTCCGGGCTACGGCCGGACTGCGCTCGCCACGCCCGGCCGCAGCGGCCACCTCGGCGACGTCCAGCACGACCAGCATGCGCTCGCCGATGAGTTGCAGGCGTTCGGCGCCGAAGAGCATAACCTCGACGGCGTGGGCGTTGGCGCGGGCCTCAGCCTTCAGGGCGCGCAGATGCTCGACCGCGGGCTTGACGAGTTCGAGAATCGCCGCGGCCTGCGCCCGAGTCACCGACTCCGACACCGGGCATGCTGCCGTGTCGATGGCCCAGAAGCGCCGGTTCATCATCCCGTCCAGCCCGGGCAGATTGGCGGCCCGGCCCAGAGACGCCACCGCCTGGCCGAAGTGGTCGCCGCTCTCGCCGAAGCAGACCGCGCCGACCCGGCGGTTGAAGTCCTCCGGCGTGGTGGTGCCGCCGTTCCAGGCGCATTCCGCCCCCCAGGCGAAGCCATGCCAATGCCCGCCGCCAAGATTCTCGCCGTCGTCATCCCAGGTGGTGTTGATGGTGCCCAGCGCGCCCTTTGCCGTGCCATCGCGGACGAAGTTACGGATATTGGTTGTGGCCGTCGCGAAATCCGGCAAGATACGGGACCAGCCACTGACCCCGGGGCAGACCAAGAACTCGAAACCCGACTTGCGAAACGGCTCGATCTGGTCGGTGAAGTCGGGCCGCGGGCTGTAACCCCAGGTCAGCATGACGGTGTCGGGGGGGATCTCGCTGAGCTTGTCTGGGTGCCGCAGGATAATGTCGCCCCACATCATCAGGCGCTTGCCATGCTTCTCCTTCAGGATCTGGTGCAACCGAGCCAGGTGCCGGGCGTAGACGCCGCCGACGCCAATCTCTGCCGCCAGCTTCGCCGACGGCCCCGTGCCCAGTCCATCGGTCTCGTCGCAGCAGACGTTGAACATGGGGAATGGCAGCAGTGACGTCTGCTCGCTGTACATGTCGTCAAGGAGCTTGTAGCTCTCTTCGTTGGTTGGATCCAGGATGCCTGGCGTCTCACGTAAATGCTCGTACTCTTTATGGCGTAGGATGTTCCCGAAGTGACCAAAGGACTGCTGGCAGCCCAGCACCTCAATCTGCCGCGCCGCTGCGTAGGCCACCAGCGCCTTCAATTCGTTCGGCCCCAGCCCGCCGTTGTCTTCTGGCAGCCCGATAATCGGGTGTTTGGCGAAGGCAAACTGCTGCTCCATGTAGTAGGTGAACAGGTTCATCTTCAGGGCGGCGCCGAGGTCCACTTCTTCCTGCAGGAAAGACGGCTTGGAACTGGGGCCGCGGGTCATGTCGTCCTGGTAGCCGCGGTAGCGCAGGGATGGCCAGTCGCGGATGCTGAGGGCCGGGATGGCGCCAGCGTGCCGGTTGGCGCGGAGCAGTTGCGTCAGTGTTCTGAGGGCATTGGCCAGCCCGGGCAGCGCCCTGGCCGTGCCGACCACGCGGTCGGCGCTGACCTGCAGGGCGTAACCCTCGCCCCAGCCGCCGTCGGGCGGCAGCGGGAACTCCTGCTTGCCAGCGCCGCTGCGCTCAAGCGTGAACCCTAGCAGCGGCCCCGCGGTCGCTTCAGCCCCCGGCCTGACCTGGCTGCCGGGACAGACCGCGGCAATCTCGGCAACGAGGGCCGCAACTGCCACGACAACACCCTCCCTGGGCGTCACGGCCAGGGTCAAGGACTCCGCGGCGGTCGGCAGCCGGAAGCCGCCCTCGGCTACCGTGACCTCCTTCGGGAACGGCACCAGGCGCAGAGCGCCGACCTCGATGGGCGCCGCCAGCGCCACGGCCGGAAGCAGCAGGCAGCACACACTTCCCACCCAGGTTGTACTCATGCTCTGGCTCCTTGGCTGTCCCGAGAATGCATCTGCCGATCCTCGTAGAGGTGTCAGTTTTTTCGACCTGTGCAATAAGGATGGGCCGTGGTATTCAGCCCCAAAGGGGCGTTCCATACCAGCCCAGGGCAACGCCCTGGGTACCC
>CAIZKT010000818.1:0-6139 GCA_903933565.1 uncultured Victivallales bacterium
CCGCCGCGAAACCGTAGCGGTGGGATGGCGGATCGAGATTGAAATCGGGATCGAATCGACGGGGGGGACTCGGACACTCGTCTCTCGACCCACCACGGCGGGTAGGCCCTCGACCTTCTGCGGTGCTCATCCAAGCAAACGCCCGACGGAGCAGACTTGCGCTGCTCACAGCCTCTGACGGTTTACGGGAGGGCGGCAACGCAGTACATTTCCGCTGGCGCTGCTGAGCCTGCTGTCGGGCAGGGTTCCGGCGCTCCAACCCGGGGATTCGCGGTCCTGAGGTGATGTCGCATGCCCAAATACCTGCGTATCGTGGCCGGCAAACTGGCAGAGTGCGAGGCGAAGGAAAGCTCGGTACAGATTCACGTCAACCCGGGCAATGACGAGCGCAGCGAGCTGGTGACGCGGTTCGGCTTGGACGAACACACGCTGGCCTCAGCGCTGGATCCGGACGAGGTGGCGCGCGTCGAGCTGGAGCCCGAACACCTGGCGGTCATTCTCAAGCGCCCCAAGGGCTATGCCTGCCCCGAGCAACTGATCTTCAAGGTCAACTCCATGGGGCTGTTCTTGTTCCGCGACCGCGTGATCGCCATCATGTGTGAGGATGTGCCCCTGTACGACGGTCGGCCCCTCGCCAACCTGCAGAGTTTGCAGGAACTGGTGCTGAAGGTCCTGTCCCGCACCGTGCAGCATTTCACCGGCCACCTGCGGGTGATCAACAGCATGGCAACGGAGATTGAGCAGCGCATCGAGCAGAGCGTGGAGAACACGTCTTTGCTGCAGTTGTTCGCCCTGGAAAAGAGCTTGGTGTACTACGTCAACGCCATCCACTCCAACGGCGCCGTCATCGAGCGGCTGAAGAACAACGCCAACAATCCCGCCACGGTCGGTTTCCATCCCCAGGATGTCGAGTTCATCGACGATCTGCTCATCGAGAACCGCCAGTGCTACGAGCAGGCGATGATCTACTCGAACATCCTGGCCGGGCTCATGGACGCGCGGGCGTCCATCATCAGTAACAACCTGAACGTGATGATGAAGAACCTCAACGCGCTGGTGATAGCGGTGGCGGTGCCGAGCTTCTTCGCCGGGGTGGGCGGCATGTCGGAGTTCTCCGCCATGATCGGCTTCGATCCCCACTGGAGGCTGGGCTATGCGCTGTTCGTCCTGGTGATGGCGCTGCTGGGGGTGGCCACCTTCTTTCTCATCCGCCGGCTGGAGCGAGTCCTGCGTTAGTTCCCCGGTTCAGGCACGAAAGCCAGGTTGTCGAGGTAGAAGACCCCTGGCGCTTCGGCCGCCCCCATGAAGACGATGCAGTTGAGGGCCAGGAACTTGGGCGAGCAGGCGAGGGCCTTGAAGAGCTGCGGCGCGGCTCCGGGGAGGGTCAAGGTCAGGTCGTAGGTGCCGTTGGCCCGGTCTCCCAGAGCGCAGACGATCTCCAGGTGCAGCCATTGGCCGGCTGGGAGTTGCAGCAGTTTCTGCGCGTTGGCCGACAGCCAGCCGTCGGCGGTGGTGGTCAGGTTGGGTCCCATGTTGAAGACATAGGGATCGTCGCGCCAGTCGAGGGCCAGCATACCGCCCTTCTCCCAACGCAGGTCGAAGCTCATCCGCAGGGTGCCCTGCTCCAGCTCCAGCGGGTAGGTCAGATAGGGGAAGAAGCTCTGTTCGGTGCCGGCGGCATCGGTGAACTTGAGGCTGCGTTTGCTGCCGGCGGCGGCGGTCTCATCCGTGACGGCGGCGGTGGCGTCGCCCTTGTTGCCGACGTGGGCGCCCGTCTCACTCGCGCCGACCGGCGCCTCCTCGTAGGTGCGCAGGGCGGGCTGCGCCGGGGCGGCCGCGGCGGTCGGAGCGTAGGAGGTGGCGTCGCGGAGGACCTTGGCTTCGCGGCGGGGCCAGGTGCGGCGCTCGGGACTGGCATAGACGCCGACAGAGCTGAGGTCGATGGCTTGGAAGCCCAGGCCAAAGGCGGGTGAGGTGGGCTTGAGGCGGTAATCACGCCGCGCCGGGTTGGCGAATTGCGGGTCAGCGACGAGGCTGCCCTGGTCCTGACCGAGCTTCAGCCAGCCGGTCCAGGAATCGCGTCGTGGCAGGCCGGCGACTCCGGCGACCCGCGGCGCGTCGCCGACGGCCCAAACCAGGTTGTTATCGAAGGCGTAGGCCTCACGGTCGGCCTTGCGCGCGGTGTAGATGTTACTGGTCCGGCCGGGCGCGGCGAAGATATTGCGGGCGACCTGGTTACCGGTCGTTTGGTACTTAGTCCAGACGCTGAGGTAGGCCTGGTTTTCCTGACCGTCCACGCAGACGTTGTTGGCGAAGATATTCTCCATGCCGCCGTTGACCATATAGGCGCCCAGAACGGTGTTGTAGACGACATTGTCGTGGACCTGCCAGCCGCTGGAGTGGGTGTCGAGATAGATGCCCCAGGAGAACTGCGGCGTGCGGAGCTGCCCCAGCGCGTCGGTGCCCCAGCCGCCGGAGTCATGGATGAGGTTGTGGTGGATGGAGTTGCTCCAGTTCCACTGGCGGTTGCGGGTCATCTGTTCTTCCATGGGCAGGCCCCAGTCAAGCGCCGTGGCGGCCTCGATGATACTGGTGTCCTGCGTCACCAGATTCGCATGGTGGCCATAGTTGTAGGCGATCTCGCACTCGCCGCCGACGTCCATGCCGATGGCATAGCGCGGGGTGTCGTGGATCAGGTTGCGGGTGACCTTGCAGCGCATGACCCGGTGCATGTAGACGCCGCCGCAGCGGTTGTGGATGCGCCCCCAGCCGATGTCCCATATGTAGTTGTTGTCGATGACATGGTCGGTGACGCGCTCGTGGTCCTTGCTGCTGCCGATGACGCTGACGCCGTCGCCCTGGGTGGCCGTGATGTCGCAGCCCACCACGCGGCAGGCGTGAGTATCGTCGCCGAGGTAGACGCCGACCTCGGCATTGCGGAGATCGCACCCCGTCACCGCCAGCCGCCGCGCGCCACTCGCCTCGATGGCACGGCCGCGGCAGTCCCGGAGCGCCAGGCGGTCCAGGCCGATGTCATCTACCCAGGCCGCGCTCGCCGCGTCACCCTTCAGCACAAAGACCGACGCCAGCACCGGGACCACGACCTGATCACGCCCGTCAGGGTCGCCTGCCGGGGGCCAGAAATAGAGCACCCGCTGCTCGGGGTCAACGCACCATTCCCCGGGCGCATCGAGTTCCTCGAGGAGGCCGCAGAGGAAGAACGGATTGCCCTGCGAGAGCACGTAGACGCCGCGCTCGGCCACGATGGTGCGCTTGCCTGGGTCTACGGCGCGCACCGGGCAGTACTGGGTCTCGTAGTTGAGTGAATCGTGGAACTGGATCCAGGCGCGCTCGGGATGAGCCCAGGTCTCCGGCCGCAGCGCCCCCTCGGGATAGACGAAGGTCGTCTTGGTGTTCGCCTCGGCCACGGCGGCGTTCTGCAGGAAGCCGCCGGTGCGCGGCTGCCGCGGGTCGGCGTTAGGGACGCGAGCCCAGGTCATGGAGCGACCGCGGTAGTAGAGTTCCCGGAAGCCGAGATCGGGCACGGCGTCCGCTGGCAGCGGCGCCTGCAAAATGCGGCCTTTCCAGGGCGACCAGCCGGTGATACGGCGCCCGCCGCTGAGCACGACATCGTTATCGGGGCTGCCCTGGATGATGAGGCCTGAGTCGGCCGACCCCAGCTCGATGCTGCGCTCGAGGCGGTAGTCGCCGGGAGCCAGCGCGATGCGGACGCGGGACCCGCCTGGCTGGCGCAAGGCCCGGGCCGCTTCTACGGCCTTCGACACCGACGCCAGCGGCCCGTCATCGTGGGCCCGCGTCGGCGTGGGGAACGCTCCTGACCAGGTGTCCTGACCCTGCGGTGAGACGTACACGGTCGGCCCCGTCGGCGCCGGTGGAGTCGCGCAGCCACCCGCCAGCAGGGCGCACGCAGCCGCGACCAGCACTCGGTTCAGTCTGTCCATGGTGGTCTCCTTGGGGTGTCTGGAGTTCGGCGGGTCCTGTGTCCATCAACATAGCTCCCGGCGCCAGGCTCGCGACCGGCTCAGCCGAGGGGCCTGAAAGCCAGCGCCGCGGCGCGCACCAGTTCCACCCAGCGCCCGAAGCGTTGCGGCTGGTCGTGGGTGGTGTAGACGTCGCGCTGGATGATCTCCAGGCTACAGCCACGAGCGCAGTCAACCGTCTTGGCCAAGTGGTCACGCACCGCGCCTTCATCATACACCGGCGGCATGAACAGGGTCGGGCGTGGCTTCCGCGAGTAGGCAATGCCGCGCTGTCGGCAGAAGGGGCCGACGAGCTCTTCATTCGCCCAGGGTGACACCGACAGGCGCGCCAGGTTCTTCACCTCCGCCAGACAGTCGAGAATCGGATCCACTGCTTCGCAGCAGCCGTAGTACACCCGGCCAAAACGCGCCGCGATGGCCTTCAGGTAGGGATGGACGAACTCGCGGTACTGGGCCGGGCCGATGCCGGCGGATTCCTGTGACTCGCTCAGGCCCCAGCGGTCGGCGCAACGCACCTTACCGGTGAAGTCCGTCGCCGGCAGTTTGCGGGTAAAGCCCATGGAGCCGGCGCCCACGTAGTCGCCCTCGTGATTCAGCGGCCACATACCCTCGGCGTCGGCCCAGTCGAGGAAGGCGAGCTGGTCATCGCGGACGAAGGCCATGAGGCGGTGCAGCCCGGCCGGGTTGTCGTACATCAGCATCATGAAGTTATCCAGCCCCACAAAGCTCAAGACCGTGCTGGTGACCGGCACCCCGAGTTGCCACGGCCCGCACCGCCGACGCACGGGCAGGATACCCTCAAAGATGGCCTCGAGCCGGTCCTGGGTACGCGCCTCGGCCTCGCGGTCCCAACGGAAAGTGCGGTGCCGCAGCCGGGCAAAGTCCGCCTCGTCGAGAGTTCGCAGAGGCGGCTGGTAGTTGAACGCCAGGGGGTCGGCTCCGGCCTCGCGGTGTTCGCCCGCGGGCAAGCCAAAGCCGGTGCTGTGGACGACCGGAGCGTACTCCACAAAGGGCGACACGACGTGGTCGTCGCGCACCACCTCCGTCTCGAAACGACGCATGCGGAACTGGGCCTCGAGTTGTCGGGCCCACGGGTCGGTGCAGTGCAGTTCGCGCGGCTCGACCGGCTGGCGCTGCTTGTCGCCGGTGAGGTAGGACATCTCGGCCAGGACCATCACCCGGCGCTCCGGCGCGCCCTCGTCATGCCGATACCAGGCGCGAATCTTCTCCTGGTTAGCGGGGCTGGCGGCGGCGCCTGCCGCCCACTCTCCGAGGGTACGCAGCGTCTGCACGTCCTGCGCGTTCAAACCAGTGGGGTCGCTCATGATCTCCCTCCTGTACGGTGTGCTTGCTCGCCAACCTAGCACGGTTGCTCAGCGCACTCCAGTCCACGCCGGGCGTGCGCGGGCGCAAATCAGCTCCGTAGGGCTTCGCTTGTATGAGAACCGCTTCCATGTGCTCGAGCCCCGAAGGGGCGCAATAGCCACCCGCCTCAATCCCACACGTAGCGTTCGTCGTGGGCTATCTGATAGCGCTCCAGAAAGACGCTGGATACCCGGAACCAGGCAGGGGATTCGATCCTTGGTGCTGAAGATCAGAGGCAGCAGAACCCGGGACCGTGATGGTGGCATGACGTGGCTCTCGCTATCGCGACCCTTCAGGCCGCACCAACCCTACCCCATCATACCCAGGCCGCTGGCCTGGGCTGAGGGATGTCGGCCTTTCGGGCCTCGGAACCAGCGGCGCAATCGCCCCCGTGATGCCGCCGCGGCGGCCACGCAGGGCCGCCCTCCAGGCGATCCAGAACGTACCGGCCGGTTCGGAATGAGAACCGCGGTTGCCGTGTCGGTGATTCTGCGCTTCGTCATTGGCCATTGGTCATTCGACATTCTGCGGTTCTCATACAAGGGTTCGGGGTTCAGGATAGACACGGAGGCGGTTGCCTAGCATATCAGACCCGAAACCTGAAACCCGTTCTCACTTTAGTATGTCCGGCCTCCAAGCTGGGGGCTCTGCTGATCCGCCGCGGCAAGCATTTTCCGGGGCCTGTTCTTTGGACTGTGACCTCAGCGGAAGCGGAAGTCGAGCTTCAGTCCGTAGAGCCAGGGAATGCGTGGGTCGACGCCCTCTGCAGCGAG
>CAIZKT010000819.1:0-1509 GCA_903933565.1 uncultured Victivallales bacterium
CAGGGCGGCTGTACCTGTGAGAACGCCAGCCTCTTGCGCGTGGACACGGGCAACATCGAGTTTGCCGCCCTTTTTGCCCCTAAGCCGCAGTGCCTGCTGTCGGCCGACGACTGGACCAAAGAGATGCCGAGCAAGGGGTTCCCCCAATTGCAGGAGATGTATCGCCTGCTCGGGGCGCCAGACGCCATCGGGCATCACCCTTTCCTGCATTTCCAGCACAACTATAACTACGTCAGTCGTGCGGCCATGTATGCCTGGATGAACCAGCACTTCAATCTCGGTCTGCCAACGCCGGTGGTCGAAGAGGACTACCCCTTGCTCTCGGCGCAGGAGCTTACCGTGTGGGACGAGCAGCACCCCCGCCCGGCTGGCGGCGACGAGGTGGAACGGGCGCTGCTGCGCTGGTGGCACGAGGACTCCCGTCGGCGCCTCGCCGCGCTGGCGCCGGTTGACGCGGCCTCCTTGCAGCGCTACCGCGAGGTCGTTGGCGGCGGCTGGCGGGCTCTTCTCGGCCGCGGGCTGCCGGCCGCGGGCGAGGTCAGCTTGGTGGAATCCGCGAGTTCTGAGGCCGGTGGCATCCGGACCACGGCGGGCCTGGTGCGTTGCGTGGCGCGCGGCGAGGAGCTGCCGGTCGTGCTGCTTGAGCCCAAGGCGGGCGCCGGGCGGGTGGCGCTATGGTTGCATGGCGCTGGCAAGTCGGGGCTTTTCCAGGCCGACGGCCAGGTCCAGCCGGCCGTGCGGCGCCTGCTCGACGCCGGGGTCGCGGTGGTGGGCGTGGACCTGCTTTACCAAGGCGAGTTCCTGCCGGACGGCGCCGCCGTGACCGAGACCCGGCGGGTGAAGAACCCGCGTGAGGCGGCGTCCTACACCTTCGGCTACAACCACGCGCTGTTCGCCCAACGCAGTCACGATGTGCTAACCATGATCGCGTTCCTGCGGCAGCGCTTTCCCGGCCCCGCGACGGTGTGGGTCGTCGGTCTTGAAGGTGGCGGGGCCTGGGCTGCGGTCGCCCTCACTCAGGCTCGCGAGGCGGTGGCGAAGGCCGCACTCGACACCGCGGGGTTCCGCTTTGGTGGCGTGACCGCGATGCAATCTCCCGACTTCCTGCCTGGCGGCGCCAAGTACGACGATGTGCCCGGGGCTCTGGCTCTGGCGGCGCCGACGGCGCTGTGGCTGGCTGGAGAGGGCGCGGCGGGGCCGGCGGTGACTCATGCGGCCTATGCCGCGGCGGGTGCCGCTAACGCCTTGACGGTGGTGGCGACACCAGCCTCGGCCGCCGCCGCGGTCGCCTGGCTTCTGAGCGAGTAGGGGACACGTAGGAAGGCAGGAGGTTTCGGCTCATCAGCATCCTGCCCGGAACGGGCTTGGCATCGCGGGCTCCAGGGTTGCAAGGAGATACCGCGAACCCGCCCGGAACGGGCTGGGCATCGCGGCCTCCAGGGCGGCAAGGGGATACCGCGAACCTGCCCGGAACGGGCTGGGCATCGCGGACTCCAGGGCGGCAAGGGG
>CAIZKT010000820.1:0-1758 GCA_903933565.1 uncultured Victivallales bacterium
ACCCCGTCGGGGAAGACTGGGTTTGCTGCCTTGCTCACCCAGGGTAGGCCGACGCCGCGGCCAACCCTGGGCTTGGGTACGCAGCCCCGTTGGGGCAGGATACGCGGTTGTACCTGAGTAGCGGATCGCGGTACCCCGAGGAGGACAGCAGCGTCTGCCGCTCGACGGGCGCAACGAGAACGGGAATATGGTTCCGGGGCAGAGGGATGCAATGGGGGCAGGCACGAGTCAACCTCATGCCCGTGCAGAGTGGAGGAGGCAGGGGTTTGGGCTGTGGGCGGTTAGGTTCTGCATCAGGGCAGGTTGCGTTTCCGGATTCGCGGCTCACGGTTCTGGCCTAACCGCCTGGACTGCCTGGACTGCCTGGACTGCCTGGACTGCCTGGACTGCCTAACAGCGTAACAGCCTACGGGTTCTCCCTGGGACGGGTGTAACACTGTGACCTCTAAAGAGCGCTTCTTCGCCGCCCTCGAGTTCCGCACCCCGGACCGCATTCCGCGCTGCGACTACTTCATCGGCGACTTCCCCGACGCCTGGCGCCGCTACAAGGGGTTCGACGCCAGGGTGGACCCCATGGACGACTACGGCATCGACATCACGGAGGTGGTGGGCGATGAGTCCTTCATGCCCAGCCGGGTGCGAAAGCTCTCTGAGGACAACGAGAGCGAGACCTGGGTCGACGGCTGGGGTGTCATCAAGAGGGTGTACCGGAGCCAGACCTACTTCATTCACCAGGTCGGGGCGGTCCTCGAGAATCCGGCGGAGTTGGACCGGCTCGAGTTTGACCCTGTGACCGAGCCCAGCCGCTTCGCCGCGCTGCCGGGGCAGATGGCGCGGCACCAGCGAGTGGGGCGCTTCGTGATGGCGAAGTCGGGCGGCATCTACATCCGCAGCCACTTTCTGCGCGGCGAGGGCGCCCTGCTGATGGACATGGCCTTGGACGAGGCGTTCTGCGAGGCCTTGTTCGACAAGGTTGCCGACCACCTGACCCGCATGTCCATCGAGACCCTGCGGCACACGGGAACCCTGGACAACGGCCTGCTGGTGTGCGACGACCTGGCCAGCAACCACGGGCCCATGTTCTCGCCGGCCATGTTCGAGCGCTACTTCGCGCCACGCTACCAGCGGCTGATCGAGACGGTCAAGGCCGCGGGCTGCAAGCACGTCTACTTCCACAGCGACGGGAACATCCTACCGGTGCTGGACCTGCTGGTTGCGGCGGGCTTCGAGGCATTCAACCCGCTGGAGCCGCGCTGCGGCCTGGACGCGGTTAGACTGCGCGCGAAGTACGGCAAGAAGGTCCTGCTCATCGGCGGCGTCTGCAACACCCGCATCCTGCCGTGCGGCAGCCAGCGCGAGATCGAGGCGCACGTGCGGCCGCTGCTGGAGATGGGGCGGGACGGCGGCTTGGTCCTGGGCGCGGCCTCGATCTCCGGCGACGTCCCGCCCGAATCCTACGAATTCTACCACCGTCTCTGCCTCAAGTACGGCGTCTACCGGTAACCCGATCGCCAGCAGCGGGACCGGGCGGGTTCGCGGTATCCGCCGTCGGCAAGACCGCCGTCGGCAAGACCCAGAGACGGCGGAAGCCCCGGCAGAGCCGGTGCGGACCGCCGACCTCCAGGCGGTCCGCCACGTTCCGGGCGAACCGGAATGGAACCGCGGCTAACCCTGGAGCCCGCGATGCCCAGCCCGTTCCGGGCGGGTTCGCGGTATCCCCTCCGGCCCTGGAGCCCGCGATGCCAAGCCCGTCCCGGG
>CAIZKT010000821.1:0-3792 GCA_903933565.1 uncultured Victivallales bacterium
CACCAGTCCTGCACGCCAAGCTCGACCTCGCGGAAACCCAAGGCGGCCAGCTTTGCCAAGGCTTCACCCAAGGGGAGCTGGGCGAGAAGCAATGATCCTCCGACGACTTCCATCCTGGTCTCCTTTCCTCAATAGCCACGGAGATCGGTGTGGCATTCCCGACTCGCCTATCCCGCCAGTTCCGTCCGTCGGATCACCTCGTTCTGCTCGTGGGGCGAGAGCGAGACGAAGTACTCGCTGAAGCCGTACATGCGAACCAGCAGGCTCTTGTATTGCTCGGGATGAAGTCGGGCCTGCTCCAGTTCGTGCCTGCGGAGGAAGGAAAGACCCAGGTGGAGACCGCCCATGTGGAAATAGGTGCGGATCGTGTCGGCGATCCGGGACGGCTCGGCGTCGCCGACAATGCGGACGTTGAGCCCGCCCATGGGGGCGCGGCCCAGGGGCAGTCGCGCCACGCTGCGCAGCAGCGAGGTCAGGCCTTGGCGGTCTTCGCCATAGACGGGCGATTGGTTCTCGCTCAAGGGTTCGCCGGCGAGTCGGCCGTCAGGCGTGGCGGGCAGTTTCGCCCCATAGGCATGGTGCGTATCGAGGGAGTAGAAACCGGCCAGCACCAGGTTGGTACCTCGTGCCGCGGGACCTTCCTCAAGAACGTCGAGGAGGGTCTGTGCGGCTTTCACGCTCCAGGCATCGGCCTCGGCCTGGTCATTGCCGAATCTGGGCAGCCGCGTCAGAATCTCGGCGCGCAGGCTCGCGTGGCCCTGGAAGTTGGCGTCCACAATATCCATGAACTCAGCCAAGGAGAACCGCTTCTGCTGGTAGACCAGTTGGTCGATCGCCGTCAGACTGTCGCCGACGGTGGCGATACTGCCGATATGAATGCCCTCCATCGCTATGGCGGCGCCGTCGACATAGCAGTCGCGGCAGGTGAGCAGACCGTTGTCGATGAGCAGCGATTCGAAGTGAAAGGGCTGTTGCTGGCGGTCATTGGCCTCGATCTGGTTCCGGCGTGCGGCGAGGTCCTGCCGGAAGGCTTCAGCGAACCGGGCGAGGATGTCGTCCATACCGGTAATGCGCCCGTCCAGAGACTTGTGGTGCGCCTGGGCGTCCTGCCCCGGGGGCAGGTTGCCCTGGTGCAGGGCCCGGTACAGCCAGAACGGCGCGGAGAGGTAGGCGTAATTGCGGTCCATGCGCGGCGAGGTCTTGTGGGTGATCTCCAGCCGGCAGCAGCCGATCATGGTGTAGTTGCGAGCGTCCGTTTCGGGCAGGCCGCGGCGCTGCAAGGCGGCCATAATCAGGTCATGATTGTAGAAATGGGTCTGCGGCCCGAGGGTTACCGCGGCGCGGCCGGCCAGTTGCCAACTGGACGCCGGCGCGCTGGCGGACAGCAGGAAAGTGAGGGTCGGCTGGGGCATGGCGACGCGTTCGGCGGCCTCCACGATCAGTTCGGAGAGCAGGTTGAGGCCCTTGCCGCCGAGCATCAGGTACTGCTTGGTGGCCTGGCAGGGGGTCGGCTTGCTCTTGTGGTTCCAGGTGGCGGTACCGGTGATCTCATTGCTCTTGAGCAGGAAATGCGCGAGCAGCCCCACCGCCTGCTCGCGGTCGAGGGCGCCGCGAGCCAGGTCCGCCTCCAGGTAAGGAAGCAGGTACTGGTCCATGTGGCCGAAAGCGAAGTCGCGCGAACCGATGATGCAACTGGTAATGAAGTGTACCAGCCAGATGGACTGCAGGGCCGAGAACAGGTCCTGGGCAGGCTGCATGGGGACTATCCCCAGGGCGCCAGCAAGGCGCTGCATACGCCGCCGGGCGGCCGGGTCGTCTGCCTGCTCGGCCAGTTCCTGGGCGGTTTGGGAGTAGCGGCGGGCAAAGACGGCAACGGCCTCGACGCAAAGCCGGGCGTTGGCGGCAAACTGCCGGGCAGCGGGCGTGCCCAGACTCTCCGCACGGCAGTGGATGTCAGCCGCGATGGCAGCCAGGCCACGCCGCAGAAGCGTCTCCCAGTCCAGAGTCAGGTGTCCAGCGCTGGCCAGTCCTCCGGGCGGTCGCGAAAACGGTTCCTTGCGGTCCCAGACCGCCTCGACCGAGCGGCCGGCAAAAACCTCATCGCCGGCAAGCGGGGTGGAAACAGTCTCCAGAACTCGCCGCAACTGGAAGGTGTAGCGCGGTTCCGTCGGCAACTCCAGAGCTTCCTTCTCGCAGTCGCACAAGACGGCTTCCCGCTCGCTGAAACAGGCGGCGTTGTCGCCTTGCAGAATGCGGCTCTTCAGTGCCTCGAGAGAATCCGTCAGGGGCGGGGCTGTTGGTCTGGCGGTGGCCATGGTCGTCCATCCTCACGGGCGGAGCGTTCGCTGCGGATTGTCCTGTCTGTAGACGATTTGATCGCCAATCGCAGCGAATGTATCCTGTCCCTTGTACCATGGAATAGCGTGATTGACAAACGACATGGACGATATGACAAATGTCACGAATGCGCGAAACCAGGCAGCATTTCTACCACTCATTCTGGCACACCCACCTGTTTGGCGTGCAGGTCCTGGGCTGCGGGTGTTGCCAGCGGGAGCATCGCCTGGCGCATCCCATCGAGGCGCGCGACTTCCACTGTTTCGCCGCCATCCATCTCACCCGTGGGGAGGCCTTCTACGAGACGGAAGCCACCCCGCGGATCCGCTGCGGTGTGGGCGATACCCTTCTGCTGGTCCCGGGCCTTCGGCACAGCTACGGGGTGCTCGCCGATGCGGACTTCGAAGAGATCTGGACGATGTTCGACGGACCGGCGATCAAACTGCTGTTCAAGGGCAAGGCACTGCGCCGCGACCGCACCTTCTTTCCGGGTCTCGCCGGAAATGGCCTGACCGAGCTATTCGAGCAGGCCTATGCGCAGGCCGAGGTTGCGACGGTGGCAGCGCAGCGCCGCCTGCCGGGACTGCTTCTCTCCATTCTGACGGAACTCATTCCCGTCGGGGACCACGATCTGTCCGGCCAAGCCTGGACGGCCAAGGCGCAGGGGGTTCTCGCCGAGCGCGCCACCGAGCGAGTCGATCTGGAGGCGCTGGCCGAACAGTTCAAGGTCAGCTACTCCAGTTTCCGTTCCCGTTTCAAACAGGCCACCGGCGTGGCTCCCGGTGCCTACCACCTGGCCCAGAAGATGAACGCCGCCTGCGCCCTCCTGATGCAGGGCACGAGTGTGGCCGAAACTGCCGCCGCCGTCGGCATTGCCGACCCCTTCTACTTCTCCCGTCTCTTCAAGAAGCACACCGGCATCCCGCCGAGTTCCTACGGACGCTGACCCGCCGACGGGACCCGCAAACGGGCCGGCAGGTTCAATGTTGTCGTCTGGACGGGTGACCGTGCCGTCGCGGCTCTGGCCGAGGAAGACGATGGTGTCGGTGACGCCTAGCCCTGCCTTATTCATGAACCGCCGATTCCACCACAAAGGGCACAAAGTTCACCAAGAAGAGACAAGATTAGGTTGTCGGTGCCGTTCCCGCATAACATAGCTAATAACAATAGGTTATAGTATGTTTTAGCACGCAAAAATAGCTTAGCAGCGATTTACTATACATGAAATAGCCGCTAAGAATTTTGCACCAATGGTGGCATGGACAGCGCCATGCAACTGAACTGGCGCCGGTGGACCGTCAGCGGTCCGTCAACTCTGGCTCGCGGGCGCCTGGGCGCCTGGGGCCACTCGCCCTCCAGCGCGGGCGACAAGCGCCCGCCAAAGCGGTGTCGCGTTCGCCCGGGGGGCGGACTTGCCACCGCAGTCCATATGGCGGCGCCTGGGCGCCTGGGGCG
>CAIZKT010000822.1:0-6466 GCA_903933565.1 uncultured Victivallales bacterium
AACACCCACTTCGCAGGACGCGCCGTTCCCGTGCAGGTCTGCCTGCTCCCCGGCGCCCCGGAGCTGTGACAGGAGCCGCCGGACCCGCGAAACGACCGGCGTTCAACTTGCGAGTCCCCGTGCGTAACTTCCTGAGGTCTGGTTGACCGAGAAGGAGGTAGCACTCGTATTGGCCGAGGTGGAGGGCACGACCGGTCTGATGCTGCGCCTGATCTACGGCAGCGGACTGCGGGTGTCCGAGTGTACGCGCCTACGTGTGAAGGACCTCGACTTCGATCAGGGGTTGGTCACCGTGCGCGCGAGTAAAGGCGACAAGGACCGGACAACGCTGCTGCCGAGTTGCCTGGTCGCGGCGTTGAAGGCCCATCTGGAGCGAGTGAAGGCGCTGCACGACCGGGAACTCGCTGCCGGGCATGGCGATGTCGAACTGCTGTCAGTGGGCGGACTGCGGCCAAGAACCTTGGTCCCGGGGGAGTTCTGCTCGCAGATCTCCGTGGATCGCCACGCTCGCGACCCCCGTGACTGTAGACCCTGCGGACGGCTCTACTTCAGAGCCGGGAGTGCCTCGTACTCGATCAGCAACTGCGGCTTGTTGGGGCCCTCACGGGATTCGTAGGTGGCGCCGTCGGTACTGCGTGGCACGATGACGAGGTCGAGGGTCTGGCGGCCGGTCAGGTCCACCGTCAGTCGGCGTTCGGCCCACACCCCCTGATCGACCTTACCGAGGTCAGCGACCTGGGCGCCGGGCTTGGGCATGTTGCTGTAATTAACCGTCGCCTCTTCCCAGGCGCCTTCGACCAGCCGAATCACCCCCGAATCGCCACTTTGAGCCGCCGCGGTTTCCGGGACGAAGAGGCGCAGGGTGGTGGTCAAGGGCGTGCCCGGCACCTGGATCGGGAAGCGCAGGAAGGCCAGGCTGTGGGCGCTGTCGTTCATCTCGGTATTGCCGCCATCGACGGCGAAGGTGGTCGAGGGACCGTAGTTTTTGCTCGCGGTTCCCGCCACGACATGGGCGTCCGCCGCGGCGATCACCGTCTGTCGGCCACGGTTCGCCAGGTACTCGATCCCGGCAGTGCGCTCGAACTCGACCGAACCGTCTGGCCGCAGCAGGGTAAAACGGGCCTTGAGGGTCGCCGCTGGCCCGGGCTGGACCAGCCGGACGACGACGGAAGTCGCCTTGCTTTCGTCGGGTTGCAGGTCCAGGGCGACCTCCGGGGGTTCGACCGCCAGCGGTGCGGGGACCGTCACGCGCAGCCTGCCGTGGAAGGGGCTGCCGGTGCGATTGGCGTTGCGGATGTCGAGGCTGGCCTGAGACACGGCGTTGTTGATCGTGACCGCAGGGACGGCCAGGCCCACGTGCAACACCTTGTCGCAGGCCACCTCAACGGCGCTGACCGTCCAGCTCGGCAGGGCCGTCCCACTCGGCAGCGGCCCACTGATCGCCAGGTCAAGCACGCTGTCGGCGCGGACCTCACGGAACTCACGCAGCAGCACCCGCCCCGGACCGCCGGCGGCAGCGACCAGATCGAGGCCCTCGGCGACCTTTTGCCCCTGTAGGGAAATCGTCAGAACGCACGCCCCCGGGGTGGCTTCGAGGGCCGAGCGCAGAGCGATGCGCACGCTGTAGAGCGCCGCCCCGTCCGCCTCTCCCAACACCGGAATGCGACAGCGGGTCAGGCCGCGCGCGCCGCTTGCATGTAGCCAGGCCTGCGGCGCGTCGTCGGCGCTCGCCGGTTCCAGGCCCCGCACGAAGCCGCCGTTTGGCGCAAACTCGGGTAACAGCTTCAGGGGCAGGACCAAGCGGCCCTCGCCCGGACGGGGATAGGCCAGCCAGAGGAGACCCGCCTCATCCCGGCGGTCGCCTGGCGCCCCCAGGTTCAGAGCCAGTCGGCGTATCGGCAGCGAGGCGCCGGCGGCGCTGTAGGTGCCCCACGACCGCGGCTCGCGCCGTCCCTTAAAGGTGGTGGTGCATTGCAGTGAGTACGGGCAGATGCAGCCCGAGCTAGCCTCCGGCATCAACACCACGCCGTTGGCTGGAATGCAGTTGATCCAGCAGCCGGGCCGCTGACCACCGAAATGCACCGTGCCATAGTCGCCGGTCAGGTCGTAGTAGGCCGCGGACCCCGAGCGAAAGAACAGACCGTTGGCGCAGGCCGAGATGTTACCGCAGTGGTGTCCGGGGCGCGAGAACTGCCATTCGGACTCGACCGCGGTGAGCGGGTGCAGGCGCTGCCGTTCGGCGCCCGTGCGCAGGTCGTGAGCCCAGGGCTCCGCGATGACGGTATCGCCGACGATCAGGGGGCGACTGCGGTAACCCTTGCGCCCGGACCAGAGCATCTGGCCACTGCCAGCATCCAGCGCGATCAGGCTGCGCCGGGTGAAGTCGCCGGCGTAGAATTCCTGCCAGAAATGACCGTTCCAAGGCTGGCCGCAAAGCAGGACCACGCCTTTGGCTGCCAGCAGAATCAGTTCCCCACCACTCGCTCCGACCCGGATGCAGTCAGAGACATACTGCGGGCTTTCCCAAAGCGGCCGACCGCTGCGCAGATCCAGACAGACGACCACGCGCACATCCGCCGTGATCGGCTTGCCCAACCGGTCCAGGCGCTGGCCAGCCTCGATGCCCGCCAGGGCCTTCTGTTGCTGTTCCGCGGTCGCTTTGCGGTCCACGGCGAAAACGCGGTCGGCGCTGACCGCCACCGTGATCCAGTCCACCGCCGTGCCCTGGTACTCCCAGAGGCGCTCACCCGACTCGGGGTTGAGGGCGAAAAGCGTCTGGCCCTGGTCGCTGCCGAGGAGAATGCCGTCCGCCACGGCCAGGAAAGAACCCCAGGTCCGCGGTTGCCCGTCGCGGCCGGGCGTGAGAGCGTAGGTGCGCAGGGTCTCGCCGGTGTCGCCGCGCAGGCGGTGACAGGCGCCGGCCGCGACGACGAACAGGCTGCCGTCCGCGTAGACGAAGTTGGAGCAGGAGGTCTTCAGGCCGGCGCGGGCGGCGCCAGGCAACTCGCGGACCCAGAGCTCCACCCCATTGGCGGAGTCATACCCCATCAAGACGTTCTCGCCCTGGATGAACAAACGGCCGTCTGCCGCCAGGGGCGCGGCCGAAGAAATGTGGCGGTTGGGGATGCGCTCCGGACCCGGTTCGCCGTACCAGAGCACACCCAGGTCGCCCTTGACCCCCTCGTCAGCGCTGCAGGCCGTGTTGCCGGCGTCCGCGTACTGGTGCGTCCAGGCGCCGACCCCGGCCACCGCGCCCTTGGTCAGCACCGCCCACGGACCGGTCACCGGTCCGGCTCGCAGAGAGCTTTCCCGGGCGCTGAACCAGGCGACCGCCCCAGCGGGCACGACCAGCGTTCCGCCCCAGGGCTTGAGCACCCTTAGCAGTTCAGCGCCAACCGGCTCAGGCGGCGGGGTTGCCGAGGTCCACACGACCAGATTGGCGAAGTCGTCTGAGAACGGCAGCGCCGCGAGATCGGGGGCCGAGAGCACCGCCGCGCGAAAGCCATACAGGCCGAGTTGATCCAGGTTGCGCCGCATTTCGTCGGCCTGACTTTCCGCCTCGGCGGCCACATACGTCCGCAGCCCGGGGACGGACGCTAGCCGGATCGAGACCGGCAGGGCCTGCGGACCGACCGCCAGCGCGTAACCGCGCGGCGGCAAACAGGCTTCGACCACAGCCACCAGCGGCCCCGCCGCGGCGGGCACCGGCGGCGGCGCTGCCGCGGTCCGCGCGGCGGTGAGATTCTGGGCGGCCCCGGCCGCGAAACAGGCGATGGCGCCGCTCTCCAGGCTGACCAGCAAGCGGCCCTCGCTCAGCGCCAGACCGCGGGCGCGGCCTTCGACGGGCAACTCCCAGAGCCGGCGGCCGTCGGCGGCAGCGAAGGCGATCACCTGGTCCTTGCCGCCCGCGATGATCCCGTCCGCCGTCACGATCAGGCTCTCGACCGCGCTGCACGGCACCCGCCAGGAGGGGGCCTGACGCACCTGCTCCGCCAACCCGTCCCGCTTGGCGCGGGCCTCGGCGATCAGCGCCTGGTTGCGGGCGATGTCAGCGCGCAGTTGCGCGGAGACCGGCTGGTTCTGTTTCTGCAGGCGTCGTTCCTGGGCCTCGAGTTCGGCAAGCATAGGAGCAGCCTGCAGGATGCGCTGGTGCAGCGGCAAACGCTGTCGGCCGGCCTCGACCCAGGCACTCTTCTGGCAGGCCAACAGGTCGCTGCCAGTCAGCAGGTAGGCCTGTTCCGGGGACATTGCCAGGCGGCGCGTGTACTCCAGCGTGAGCGCGGCGCCGTCGCTGATGCGGTAACCAAACATCTGGTCCGTACCATTGTAGACGACGTCGCCATCGAGGGTAGCGAAGGTGCCCCCAAAGACGCCCACGGCAAAGCGGTTTGCGGACATGGAGTGCAGCAGTTTGCCGTCGCGGCGGCTGAACACCATGGGCGCACGACGGCCCGAGGGCACGACGACGTAGTCTTTGTGCAGTAGCAGGTAGCCTTGCGGCGAGACATCGGCACTGCCGCCGCCACCGTAGGTGTCGTTCTTCCACAGCACCTTGCCCGTGCCCGCGTCGGCCGCGTAGAGAAACAGCCCCTCGGCCGGAAATACCCCGGCGGCAAAGTAAGCAACACCGTCCTGCACCAGGATCCCCGTGCGCAGCGGCCAACGGCTGATCATCTGTCCGCTGCCGAGCACACGCTCGTCCGCCGGACCGGCCCGCAGCCGCCAGCACAACGAGCCGTCGCTGGCCTTCAGGCAATAGGCGTAGCCATCGTCAGAGCCCACGTAGACATTGCCCCCAGACAGCGTCGGAGCATTGCGGATCGGGCCCTCGGTGAAGAAGACCCAGCGCGGCGCGCCCGTGGCGGCGTCCAGGGCGTAAAGCTTATGGTCGGCGGAGGATCCGAAGAACACCTGCCCGGCGGCGGCGGCGACGTGGAAGGCGTCGTCAAAGCGCAGGCGGGGCAGTTCCAAAATGCCTTCGACCGGGGTCGGCTTCGGATCGCCCCAGGCCTTGGTCGGGGGCGCCAAGGGGACGAAGGTCCACTGCCGGGCGGGGTTGGTCGGGGTTTGGCTGGGGGTCAGTCCGCTGCGGCTTCCGTCATGGAGATAGGTCGGCCAGTCCTGGGCGGACGCCAGGGCGGCCGCCAGCAGCAGAGTTACGGCCAGGGATAGAGCGCGATCATTCTGCATATCAGGGCCTCCTCAGACCGCCGGGTTTCTCAGGGTATCGGCGCGTCAGTACGCTACACGACATAGAGTCATCAGCCCACTGCGGCACGCCGAATAGGCATCGCCAAACCGGGCTCGTCTGGGACGGTCCTACGTTTGACTCGAGGGCCAGGTCGCCACCACGATCCGGTCCCGTTCGGTGTAGTCCTGCCGAATCTCCACCGGCCGAAAACCCGCCCCCACGAACGCTGCCGCCGCCGCCGCGCCCTGTTCGCAACTGATCTCGCAGAGCACGACCCCGCCCGGCAACAGGCGTGGAGGGCTTTCCCGGGCAATGCGCCTGACCATGGCCAGCCCCTCTTCGGCGGCCCACAACGCCGAGCGCGGTTCGTGATCTTTGACCTCGCTTGGCAGAACCGCATACGCGGCCGGACTGACATAGGGGGGGTTGGCCGTGACCAGCTGGAAGCGCGGCTCTGGCGGCAGGGGCGCAAACAGATCGCCCAGCGCAAAGATCACCGGCAGTCCGAGCCGGGCCGCGTTGCGCTGGGCGTAGCCGAGCGCCACCGCCGACAGGTCGGTGGCGTATACCACCGTGAGCGCGCGACGCTCATGCGCCAGCGCCAGGGCGATGGCCCCAGACCCCGTGCAAAGGTCGCAAACCGCGCCGCCCTCGCGCCAGGACGCCAGGGCAAAGTCCACCAGCCGCTCCGTCTCCGGGCGGGGAATCAGCACGCCGGGGCCAACCGCCAGTTCCAGCCCATAGAACTCGGCCGTACCCATGATGTATTGCAGGGGTTCCCCACCCAACCGCCGCCGCAGCAACTCCCGGAAGGCGTGTTCCACCTCCGGATCAAGGGGCGCGCCGCCGCACCCCGGCGGGCGCTCGGGGTGCGCGCCCAATACATGTAGTAGCAACCAGCGGGCCTCCTGGGATCCGTTATCAATACCAAGTGCCCGCAGTGCCGTACCCGCTTCGGCGATGAGAGACTCGGCACGCATTACCCCTCCCGGTGGACCGGCGAACAGCCAGACAAACCGAACCGGCCCCAATATACCCCCTGAAACCGCACCGCCCGGCGCCGGAGTGAGCTGGCGGCGGCGGTCAGTTCCGTAGGGGCGCAAGTCAGCTCCCTAGGGGTTTGCTTGTATGAGAACCGCAGAGGGTCGAGGGCCTGCCCGCCGTGGTGAATCGAGTGACGAGTGTCCGAGTCCCCCCCCGTCGATTCGATCCCGATTTCAATCTCGATCCGCCATCCCATCGCTACAGTTTCGCGGCGGTACCCCCAGCTGCGGA
>CAIZKT010000823.1:0-2465 GCA_903933565.1 uncultured Victivallales bacterium
CTCGACCAGCGCGCCACCAAGCAATGCAACCGCCGCTGGCATCACCTCTTCCCCCACCGTGACGACCACCCCTGAACCGACCAGCGCCCCGCCGTGCCCGGCAGAAGCCCCTACGGAACTGACGTGTGCCCCCCTGCCAACCTTCCACTTGTATCTTATATTTGTATGCTTTATTGTATTGCCATTATGCGTTTCATGGAAGGCGTACAGGCTGATATGTAGTAGGGAGTTCTACCATGCTGACACGCACCTGGAGTTCCGCGATTCAGGGAGTCAACGCCTGCACCGTGCAGGTCGAGGTCAATGCCACCATGGCCGGCAATGAGAACGTGGTCACCGTCGTCGGCTTGCCCGACGCCGCCGTGCGTGAGAGCCGCGAACGGGTCTGGTCGGCGATCTACACCAGCGGCTTCCTGCCGCCGCACGGAAGGACCACGATCAACCTGGCGCCAGCCGATCTCAAGAAAACGGGATCCGCCTTCGATTTGCCCATTGCCATGGGTATGATTGCCGCGGTTGACGGCCTGGACCGCGACCGGCTCAACGACACGCTCATCGTGGGCGAACTGGCTCTCGACGGCTCCGTGCGGCCCGTCACCGGCGCCCTGCCCATCGCGCTGCACGCCCGTGGCCTCGGCCTGAAGAACCTGCTGGTGCCCGCCGAGAACGCCCGCGAGGCCGCCGTGGCCGCCGGGCTCTCGGTGTTCGGCATCACGCACCTGCTCGAGGCCGTCAAGTTCATGCGCGACCCGTCAGCCTTGCAAGCGACTCAGGTAGACATCCAGGAGTTCTACCGCCAACCGCCAGGCGCCAGCCTGGACTTCGCCGACATCAAGGGCCAAGAGACCGCCCGCCGGGCCTTGGAGGTGGCGGCATCCGGCGGGCATAATGTGCTCATGATCGGACCCCCTGGAGCTGGCAAAACCATGCTGGCCAAGCGCTTGCCAAGCATACTGCCACGGCTGGCGCTGGACGAAGCCCTGGAGGTCACCAAGATCTACAGCATCGCGGGACTGCTCCCCCGCCATACCAGCCTGCTCACCGAACGGCCCGTCCGCGCCCCGCATCACACCGTCAGCGATGCCGGACTGCTCGGCGGGCAGTCCATGCCCCGGCCGGGCGAAATCAGCCTGGCGCACAACGGCGTCCTCTTCCTCGACGAACTCCCCGAGTTCAAACGCAATGTCCTCGAGGTCCTCCGGCAGCCCATCGAAAGCGGCGAGGTGACCATCTCACGTGCCGCGGGAACCTTCACCTTTCCGGCCCGCTTCATGCTGGTGGCCGCGATGAACCCCTGCCCTTGCGGCCATCTCGGCAGTCTGCAGCGCCAGTGTCGCTGCACCCCCGGCGCCGTGCATCACTACCGCTCGAAGATCTCAGGGCCCCTGCTCGACCGCATCGATATCCACGTCGATCTCCCGCCGCTCTCCGACCACCAGATGCTCGACCGGCGGCGCGGCGAGAACTCCGCTGCCGTACGGGAAAGGGTGTGCCGGGCGCGAACCCTCCAGCAGAAGCGCTTCGAGGGTACCCTGGTGCGCTGCAACGCGGACATGAACGGGCAGATGATGGATAGCTTCTGCCAACTTGGTCAGGATACCCGCAGCATGCTCCGCTTCGCCATCTCCGAACTCAATCTCAGCGCCCGCGCCTACGACCGCATCCTGCGCGTCGCCCGCACTCTGGCCGACCTCGCCGGAGAGCCTAATATCGGCGCCCTGCAAGTCCAGGAGGCCATCCAGTACCGCAGCCTCGACCGCCAGATGTGGTGAGGCGCCGGGTCCGTGGCTGGCGTGGAGTCGGCTAGACCAGCACTTGCCCCCAAGCGAAGCCGCAACTATAGTCTTACCAGTAAGACATTAACCGAGTCTGCGAGGTGAGCCATGCAAGCCGTTGCGACCACCAAGATGTCGTCGAAAGGCCAAGTGGTGATTCCGGAGGAGATCCGGAGATCGCTGTCACTTGAGGCCGGGACGCAGTTCATCGTCCTGGGAGATGATGGTGTTGTGGTCCTGAAGACAATCTCCCCGCCGTCGGTCAAAGAGTTCGACTCCATCATCAGGCGGGCAAGGGCGCAGGCCAAAGCTGCCGGAATGGTCCCCAAGGATATTGCCAAGGCCATCAAGGAGTCCAGGCAGTCCAAGTGAGAGTCGTCCACGATGACGACAAGTTCCTTGCTGCGGCCTTGGGTGGTGCCGCAAAGACGGTCGTAAACGGCGACACCCATCTCAGGTCAGTTTCGGGATACCGACAGATCGAGGTCATATGACCGGCCCAATTCGCGACCTGTGCAATAAGGGAGTCCGTCAGGAGCGCTGAAGGCGCGCCGCGATACCAGCCCAGGGCAACGCCCTGGGAATAGGACGGTTATGGGTTTGAGCCCTGTAGGGGCGCAGCTATCTGCCATACCTCCGCACCGAGGCCGCATGGTCCGCCCCTTCAGGGCTCAAACCTCGGGGAGGACA
>CAIZKT010000824.1:0-1731 GCA_903933565.1 uncultured Victivallales bacterium
ACCTACGACAGGGCATTGACCTTTTTCTACCGTTTCGCCGGGCACGGAGGGGTCGCTTATGGCAATCAGCCGCCCGAAGGAATGAATTCCAACGGCAAGAACGGCATGCTGGCCTGCGCCCTGACGCTGCTGCCGGAAGAGAAATTCCAGCGCGCGGCCCAGATCCTGGCCCTTGCCGAGGCGGATACTTATGACAACAACGAGGGCGGCCATGCCTCGCATTTCGGCAATGTGATGTGGCGGGGCATCGCCAGCGTCCTGGTGCCGCAAGACAAGCAGGCGAACTACCACCGCCACATGGACCATCTGGCCTGGTACTATGACCTGTGCCGCCTGCCAGGCGGCGGGTTCTGGATCCTGCCACAGCCGGCCCATGGGCGCACAGGGTGTGGCGGAGCCCCGAACTACACTTCCGGAATGGTTGGCCTGACCTATACCGCGCCGCTCAAGACCCTGCGTATCACGGGCAAACCCCGCACCCAGTGCAGCGTCAAGCACAAGCCGACCGCCGTCGAAACCGCCTTGGAGGATACCGATTTTCGCAGGACCGATTTTGTCGACGGGGTAGCGACCGAGATGACTACTCCCGAGATCATCGCGAAACAGCCGAGTGGCCGCAAGCCTGCCAAGAGCGACCTGCCCATTGAGTGGTGCTGGCAGATGATGCATCACTATCAGCCAGATATACGGATGGGCGCCGCACTTGCCCTGGGGCAGAAAGGCAAGGAGGCCGTGCCTTATATCCGGAAGGCACTGGAAAGCAAGGATGCCCGGTTGCGTCAAGCGGGGCTGAACGCCATTCACGGAGTCAGCTTCTGGTGGTTCTTTGACCGGGATAAGAACAACGGCATCACCCAGGCGGATGTGACCGGCACCTTCCTGCCCGCAATCCTGAAACCGCTCAAGGAGCGGGATGCCCCGATGTGGGAGAAGGTGAGCGCCCTGTGGACTCTGGACAAGGCGGATCCGGCGACCATCAAGGACAATCTGGCGCTGATCAAGTCCTACCTCACGAATGACGAGTGGCTGCTGCGCGTGGGGGCCTGGCAGGCGCTCACTCCGCTGGACAAGGAGCCCGCCACGCTTAAGACGGTTCTTCCAGACCTGCTCGCCTGCTACGCCAAGGAGCGGATCACCCACCCCAACCGGGTGATGATGGGCCGGCTCAAGGAGATGCACACGACGATTCCCGCGCTGCGTGAAGAGATCATCATGGGCATGGCCTTGGCCGCCAACAGCCAGCCTATCAGCAGCGGTTATGAAGCACCTGTCGATGTGAACGCGATATTCGAGGCGTTGCGCTACATGGATGCGAAGAAACATCCTGAGCACACCCTCCTGATGGTGCCCGCCACCCAGCGACTGATAAAGAACATGGGCGGGTTGCATGCCATCTGGCTCTTCACGGGCGACCGCTGGGGCAATGCCGGTCTGGTCAACTGCGCCAACCAGCTTGGCGAGAAGGCCAAGCCGATTATCGCCGGCCTCAAGGCCATGCGCCCCGACATTGAGGCGAAGGTGCCCGGACGTTACAAAAAGGAGATGGAGGACGTTCTGAAAAAGGTGGACACCTGCATCGCGGACTACGAAACCAAGTACGGCAAGGTGGAAGCGGCAAAGCCGCCGGTGGAGCCGGCGGGGTAGGGGCTAGGCGCTAGGGATTAGGCGCTAGGGATTAGGCGCTAGGGATTAGGCGCTAGGGATTAGGCGCTAGGGATTAGGCTCTAGGGA
>CAIZKT010000825.1:0-17800 GCA_903933565.1 uncultured Victivallales bacterium
AGACGGGCGCCAGGCGTGGAGCAGCGGTTACGCTGTGCAGTGAGTATATTGTGCGGCCAGCCAAGGACATTCACAAAGGTATCGGATCATGCCTATGTCAACCTCCGCAGGCGTCATCGGTTCCGAGCGTCATTCTGAGCGTATTCAGGCTCTTCGGCAGCGCTGTTTTGAGCGCAAGATTCAACCGAAGCCTGATCCCATCACGGCCTCGGCGCGGGCGTTGCGGGCCAGTGCCGAGGTGGCCTCGTGGCAGGTACGCAAAGGCGTTGTCGTCCGGGAACGGCTGTGCAGTGTACGCTTTGAGCTTGATGAGTACGAACTGCTGGTAGGCCGGCTGGCGCCAGCTCGGCCCGACGAGGCGGCGGACGCGGCCCAGGCGCGCGCCGAGGTTGCCGCCTTTCCGAGTCCTGGCGGGCAGACCGGACACTGCGAGCTGGAGCGGGGTCGCATCTTCGCCCACGGCATCGATGGGATGCTGGCCGACCTGGCAACACGCCTCGACACCGCCACGGGAGAGAGCGCCGAGGCGCTCGCTTCCTTCATGCAGGCACTGCGGGGCTTCAGCGAGATGATCGAGCACGCCGCGGTGACCGCGGAGTCGTGGCTGGACGAGGCCACGCCGGGACGGCGCCACGAACTCGAGGCGATCGCCCTGTCCTGCCGACGCTTGGCACACCTGCCGCCACGGAGCTTCCGCGACGCCGTGCAGTTGACCTGGTTCATGGACCTCGGGGTGATGCTCGGCGAGCAGGTCTACCTGGTGGTGCCGGGTCATCTGGATCGGGTGCTGTTACCGTACTACGAGCGGGAGCGGGCCGCGGGGACGCTGGACGATGCCGAGGCCCTGGCACTGCTCGAGAGCCTGTACCTCCTGGTGAACGAGTATATCCCCGATGGCCTGGCAATGAGCGTGATGGTGGGGGGCCGGGACGAGCACGGCAAGGATGTCAGTAACCCGCTTTCGTACCTCTGCCTGGAGGCGTTACGGCGCACGCGGCTAGTCTACCCGACCGTGGGCATCTGCTGGCACGAGGGGACGCCGGCGGCCATGACGGAACTGGGGGTTGAGCTGATTGCCGAGGGCCTCTGCAACGTGGCCTTTTTCGGCGACGAGACCATTCAACGCGGCCTGGCTCGGCTGGGCGTACCGGCCTCGGATGCCTGCAACTACATCAACTCGACCTGCGTTGAAATCACTCCGGTGGCGGCCAGCAACGTCTGGGTGGCCTCGCCCTACTTCAGTACGCCGGGGCTGCTGTTGGAGGAAGTCGCGGCGCAGGCTACGGCGGTGGCGCCGGCGGCGAGCTTCGACGCTTTTCTCGCTGCCTATCGGGCCCGTTTGGGCGCTCGGATTGACACCGCCGTGGCGGAGCAGAACCGCCAGCGGGAAAGTCGTCGCCGGCACGGCCGTAAGCCCTTACAGAGCGTCTTTACGCGGGATTGCAGCGCCCGCCAGCGGGACATTGACGACGGCGGCGCGGTCTACAACTGGGTTGAGTGTTCCTTTGTGGGGCTGGCCAACCTGGCGGACTCCCTGGAGGTCATCCGGGAAGAGGTCTACGGCTCCGGGCGGCTGTCGTGGGCCCGTCTCAGCGAGCTACTGCGGACGGACTTCGCCGAACAGGAGGCCGAACGGCGGCGCTTTCTGGCCTATCCCAAGTACGGCAACGGCGAGGCCCGGGTGGATGGCCTTCTGGCCGACATCATCGGCTTTGCCGCCAGCGAGTGCGCCCGCCAGCGGGTGCTGCCCGACGGCGCGCATTTTGTGCCGGGGGCCTTCTGTTGGATCATGCACGAGCGCCTCGGCCGCGAGTGCGGGGCAACGCCGGACGGGCGCCAGGCCGGCTTCCCGTTCGCGGATGGTTGCGGACCCGCGCAGGGCCGAGAGCGTTGTGGTCCCACGACCGCCATCCTGTCCACCACCTCATGGGACCATAGCCCGCTCATCGGTGGCGCGGCCTACAACATGAAGTTCACCCGGGCGCTGTTTGCGGAGGGTGGCGCACGTGGCCGGCTGCGTGATCTCATCGTCACCTTCCTGCGCCGGGGTGGTTTTGAGACGCAGGTGAATGTGGCGGACGCGGCACAGCTGCGCTCGGCGCGTCAGCGCCCTGAGGCGTACCGTGACTTGGTGGTCCGCATCGGCGGCTACACCGACTACTTCGTGCGGCTGTCGCCACAGATGCAGGACGAAGTGATCCTGCGTACGGAATTCCAGGCGTTCTGAAGGCGGGCTCCGAGGGGGCAAGCCGCAGGGCCGTGGCGCTCAGGGCAGCTTCAGCACCAGGCGCGCCATGTAGGTGGTCTCCAACCGCTTCAGGTCTTCGGCGGGAGTGCTGTTGTAGCTGTTGGTGACACCCAGGCGCAGGGTCCAGTGTTTCGTGCTGCTCAGGGGGATGTCCAGAGCGCTGAAGTGGTCCACCCGGTAGTTCGAGAGGTCGTCGAAGGCCGGGGCGCAGGTGATCTCGCTGACCAGCTTGCCCCAGGTCCACAGGGTCGCCTCGTAACGGGCGCCAAACTCTGCCGCCAGGGTGTCTTGGGTACGGCCGGACTGGTAATCCTCATGTCGGTACTGAACGCCGACACGAGCGCGCAGCGAGTCCGGGTCCTGCTTGATGAAGTAGTACCCATAGCCGGCCGCGGCGGTGGTCCGCAGGTCAAGGGCTTCGATGTCGTCTCGCTCCACCTCTGCTCGGGCGTACCACAGGTGCCGCTTGGTGAGGGCGCGCTCATAGTCCGTGCCGCCGATGAGTTCGTCCTCGGTCTCCTTGCCGTCCTCTTCAGCCAGGGCGCTGCGCAGGTAGAGGGCGGTCCTATCATCGGGGCCGCTGAGAACGGATCTGGCGGAGCCGCCAAGGCGGACCTTGCGGGAGTTACCTGTCCTGCCGGCAAGGTCAACGGCGACCTCGTGGGTCCACCGGCGCCCGGGGGGTGGCGCCAGAGTCGGGTCCGGCTGACCCTCCGGCCACACCGCCGTCACCGCCGGCAGGTCGGCGATCGTCAGGGGGCCCGACGCGGTGCGCAGGATCGGCCCGGACGTCTCGGTCGCCAGGGTCCCAACGACACGCCAGCCATCGGCAAAGACGACATGCAGCGGCGTCTCCGTGCGGAGGTCCACGATGCGCTTGGAGGCCAGGGTCAGGGTGCCTGCGTAGTCCGTGCTCAGGACGACCTGGCCGGGGGCGAGGCTGATGACCGTGCCGACCAGCCGGGAGCCGTTCTCGAGCACCACGACGTCGGCCCGGGCCTTCGCCGCCGCGACCCAGACGGCGACGAGCATGGCCGCCACCCCTATACAACGGCTGTTCACGTCTGCCACTCTCCTTAGCGCTCTCGAGCACCACCACAAATCCTTCCGACCGAAGCGCAAGCTCTGCCGAGTCAGAGCTGCGGCGGCGCCAACAGCTTCTCGATCGGTTTTGCCAACGCTGCCGGTGAGGTCGGAGAACCGTAACGCTCCACCACCTTACCGCGGCGGTCCACCAGAAACTTCGTGAAGTTCCACTTGATGGCCTCGGAGCCCAGGATGCCGGGCACCTGCGAGGTGAGGTGAACATAGAGTGGATCCGCACTCTCGCCATTGACCTCGATCTTACCCATGATCGGGAAGGTGACTCCATAGGTGGTCTTGCAGAAGGTCTGAATCTCGGCATTCGTGCCGGGTTCCTGACTCTTGAACTGATTGCACGGGAAACCCAGGATCACCAGCCCCTGAGCCGCGTACTTCTCATGGAGCGCCTGGAGGCCTTCATACTGCGAGGTGAAGCCGCACTTGCTGGCCACATTGACGATCAGCAGCACCTTGCCCTCGTACTGCTTCAAGGCCACCAGCTTGCCCTCGGCGTCCTTGACGTTGAAAGCATAGACACCGGCCAGCGGCTCTGCCGCCAGGGCGGTCGTGATCACCAGGACCGTCGCTACACCAAAGTGGGGGCTCATGGGAGTTCCTCTCTCTCGTGTTCATTCCGGATCGTCGTGTTGCGGGCCATGCCGACGCCGAGGGTAGGACAAGGCGGCAGCACTGCGGTTCCGGGCTTGGCTTGGTGCGGCCGGTCATGGCGAACGACTCAGCGTAGAGACAGACGGGCCTGGCGTACCGGGGTCCCGGCGGGGGCGGCGCCCGCCGCGGCCGGCGGCGCTGCGGCCACCACGAAGACACGTTCCGACGGGACCTGGCCGGTGGTGGTCAGGAACTCGCGCACTCGGGCGGCGCGTCGTCCAGCCAGCAGTTTCACGTCCTCGTCGGTCACCGTCGTCTGCGCCGCAAGTTGCTGTTCGATCTCGGCAGGGGTCGGCAGCGGGGGCGTGGCAGTCGTGGTCGGGGCGGCGGGCTTTGGCGCGAGGGTATCGCGGTAGATCGCGAGCAGGCATTCGTTACGCTCAGCGGCAGAGAGTGAGACCTCATCGACCGAGCCCGCCGGTTGGCCGGTCTTGACCTGGTCAGCCAGTTTCCGCGCCTTGATCTGGCGGAGCACCGCTTGCCGTACCAGCCCTTCGCGGTCGGTTGCCAGGTCGACCGTACCCCCGGTCTCGACCTGCAGTTCAGGGCGATCAAGCAGTGCCTTGGCCAGCGCTTCGAGCTTCTTCACCCCGGCCTCGTCCAGGTCGGTAGTGCCTGGGCCGAAGTCGACGAAACTCAGTTCCTCGCCACCGCCGACCAGCGCCCCCAACATGGCGAAGGGCGCAGTTGCCGCCTTGGCCACCAGGTCGCGCAGGACTTTCAGCACAATGCGCAGGATGCTGAATTTGGGATCGTCGAGGCTGCCGCGGACCGGGACGTCGAAGCTGATCTGGCCTCTACGGTCCTTGAGCAGGGCCACCGCCAGGCGCACGGGCAGGTCGGTGGCGTCCGCACTCTCGATCTTCTGGCCGAAGGCGAACTGATCGATCAAGACTTTGTGCTCCGCCACGAGTTGGCGCGGGTTGAGTGCGTATCTAAGGTCAAAACTAAGCTTACCCTTCTGGACGGCGTAGCCGACGTAGCGGCCGGAGTAGGGGGTCAGCGGGCTGAGTTCGAAGTCTTTGAGAATGGTGGCGGCAGTGAGGGTCATCTGTGGTCCGAGGTCAGCCAGCGTCGCCTTGAGCGAGAACGAAGCCTGGCTGTCGAACCGCCCGGCCAGCTCGATCTGCGCCGGCGTCGGCTTCCCGAGTGAGAACGACGTAACGGTTCCCCCCAGTTCTCCGAGGACGACGCGGTAGTGCGGGGTGCGCTGTTGGTCCGTGAACACGACACCGCAGCCGTCCAGGCGGACCGTGCCGATGTCGAGTGGGATGGCACTGTCACCGCTTGGCGTCACGGCCGTGGGCGGAGTTGGCGGCGGCGCCTGGGTCGTGGCCGCCGCGGGCGTGGCGCCAAGCACGGACAGCAGATTGAGAGAGCCGTCCGGCTTGATGGTGAGCGCCGTATTCAGCCCGCTGAGTGCCAGTTCATCCAGGTGCAAGGCCAGTGGCCGCAGCGCGACGTGGATGCCGCGTAGGGCGAATTCCTGAACCTTGACGAAATCTTCCGCGTGCGCCTGGTCGACCGAGGCGAAGCGCCGTAGCGTGAAAGAGCCATCCACCGTGCCGTCGAAGCCGGCATCCGCCGCCCGTGCGACCGCGACCTTGAGATCGGTCTCCATCGCCCCGTCGCTGATCAGCAGCTTGAGATGGTCGTCGATGTAGCCCTGGAAGTCTTTCAGGACGAGGTCGGTCAGACGGATGCTGAGGTCGGCCGCCAGGGGCTCGACACTGAAACCGCCCAAGACGGCTAGCGCCGCGCTTTCGTTCAGACGCAGGGCGAGGGCGAGCGTGCCTTTCTGACCGGCGCGCGTGCTCAGGTTCTTGAGGTTCAGCATGATGTCACCCACGGACACATGCACCGGCGTACGCGGTTGCTGGTCGTCCACGGCCACGGCCCACTGGGTCAAGGTCGTATCACGCACGGTGACCGTCCACGGTGCCGCGACGTCGGCGGTGGCGGGCGCGGGGGTCGTGGTCGCAGGTCTGGCGCGAAGCAGCTTCTGCAGGTTGAGCGAGCCGTCCTTGAAGCGTTGGATCTGGACTTGGCCGCCGCGCGTGACGAACGACCCGACGAGGGCTTCGCGGGAGCCGAGGTCAGCGGTCACATCGGTCAGCGCCAGTTCCTGGAGGGTGAGGACGGGGGCATGGTCGGCTCCGCCGACTAGGCAGACATCCTTCAGGCTGAGGTCGACGTGGCTGAGCTTGACCACGGGCGGGGCGCCCGGCGGCAGGGCGATCTCGTGATCTGCTTTCACGGAGAGTGTGCCGCGGGTGATGGTGCTGGCCAGGGTGCTCTCCAGATACGGCATGTACTTGGGCAGGCAGATATTCTTGACGGTCGTGATGCCGGTGACGGACAGCAGCGGGAAGAGGGTGACCGTGTAGGTGCCCGCCACCGTTTCCGCCGACTCGGTGGCGGCCTCGAAGCGGATCTGGACCGGGCGGCCGGGCCGGGTGGTCATACCCGTGATCCCGAGTTGCAGGTCGACCGCAGTGTGGAACGTTGGGACGACGGTGTCGTCGCTGAACTCCAGGCGCCCATCCTGCACGACGATGTCGGCGATGTCGGCGGTTACCGGAGGTGGGGTCGGCACCGCGGCGACCGCGGTGGGCCCCGGCGTCGACGCGGGGGGCGCTGCCGATGCCGCGCCGAGGCGGGGCAGCAGCAGGGCTCCCTGGGCGTCGCGGGTCAAGCGGACGAATGGGGCTCGGCAGAGGATGCGGCTGACGTGGATCTCCTTCTGCATCAGATCGGTGGGCCGGAGGCTCACCTGCAGGGCCTCCACGGCGGCCAGGGTAAGGCCATCACGACCGGTGAGGCAGAAGCTGCGCAGGCCGATGTCGCCGCTCACCGATATCGACGGTTTCTGTTTGAGCACATGCAGGGCATGGAGCTTGAGGTCAATATCGAGCCAGCCTGAGGTGATGTCGACATTGCGGGGCTCGGGCAGGTAGTGAGCGAGGGCGGTCAGATCGAGGTCGTGCAGGCTGAGGTCGACGTTGCTCTCCTGGGAATCAGCGAAAGGTTTGGTTTGGCAGTCGAGGGTGATCGTCCGGCCATTGAGTTGGGCGTGGAAGGCGGGCTGGACGTAGACCTCGCTCCGGTTCGGCAGGCTGGACACCGCCGCGATCGACAGGTACACTCCGGTCAGACGTTGCTGGGCGTTCACGACCTCGTCGCGGAAGAAGAACCAGCCTTCCCGGACCTGGATGTTGGAGACGGAGAAGCGGGGTGGCGGTGCGGCCGGCGTTGCTGGGACTGCGGGCGCGGCGGCGGCCGACGGCCGGATCAGGTCTGAGAAGTTGAACGAGCCGTCCTGCCGCCGCACCACGATGGCATGGGGGCCGTCCACGGTGACGGCGCTGAGCACCAGGCCCCGTTGCAGCACGGAGAGCACCAGGTCGAGGTTCGCTTCGAACCGCTGGACGCCGACGAAGAGGGTCTCACCGTCAGGTTCCCAGATCTCAAGGCCGCGCACCTGGAGGCAGAGCGTGAAGGGATTGAGGGTGATGCGGGTCACCGTGACCGGCCGCTGCAGGAGGGCACCGACCTTGGTCTCGGTCAAGTGTTTGGCGAGTGGCGGTACCAGGTAGACCACCAGCAGGGCGTAGAGGGCGTAGGCCAGAGCCAGGTTGGTGGCCGTACGACGGAGAAGGCGCGGTCTGCTGCTCACGGGTAGATCCTTTACGAGAGAGGGTCTGGCGTACTCGCCGCATCCAGGCGTCCGTATCTAGAATACCTTACGGTAAGGGCGGATGCAACGGCGGAGCGTGGGCAGGCTTGACACCCCGCGCCCGCGAGGTATCCTCACCCTGCGTGTGCGCCGCATCATCTCTAACCCAACGTCAGACGGGAGGACGGCATGAACGCCGATCCGAATGCAGCCGGGCCCCTGGTATTCATCTCGGCCTTCGCGGCCGGAACCGAGGGCGGCATCTGGGCCTTCCGGTTGGACCTGAAGACCGGCCACTTGCAGGCGGTGCAGCGGACGGCCGGCATCGAGAACCCCTTCTTCATGGCGCTGTCGCGCGCTGGGCGCTTCTTGTACTCGATTCAGGCGCGCACCTTCGGCGGCGCCGAACCTGAGCAGGTGGCGGCCTTCGAGATTGCCGGGGGAACGGGCGAGTTACGGGCGCTGAATCGGCAGTCGACCCAGGGCTCGGCGGCCTGCTACCTGGACGTGGACGCGACGGGCAAGACGGTGCTGGTTGCCAATTACTCGACCGGCAGCGTGGCGTCACTACCGGTGCGGGCGGATGGCTCGCTCGGCGCGGCGGCATCCTTCCTCCAACACGGCGGCAAGGGTATCGATCTGGCGCGCCAGGAGGGTCCGCACGCGCACTGCATCGTGGTCAGTCCGGACAACCGCTTTGTCTACGCCGCGGACCTGGGTCTCGACCAGGTGCGGTGCTATCGGCTGGACGCAGCCAGGGCTGAGCTGGTGGCTAACCGTCAACCGTTTGTGCGCACGCCACCTGGCGCCGGACCCCGGCATCTGACCTTTCACCCCAACGGCAAACAGCTCTACGTCATCAACGAACTCAGCAACTCGGTCACCGGGTTCGACTATGACTCCGAGTCCGGCATCCTGATCGAGCGTCAGACCGTATCCACGTTACCCGGCGAGTATGGCGAGAAGAGTTACTGCGCGGATCTGAAGATCACGCCGGACGGGCGCTTCCTGTACGGCACGAATCGCGGACACGACAGTATCGCCGCCTATCACCTTGATGCGGCTGGGGACCTGACGCTAATCGGGATTGAGCCGAGCTTAGGCAAGGGGCCGCAGAACCTCGCGATCACGCCAGGCGGCGAGTTCCTGCTCTGCGCGAATATGCCGGGCAACAGCGTCGCCGTATTCAGGATCGATCCACAGACTGGCTGTTTGCGCTCCGTCGGCGCGCCGACCCCCATGCCGAGCCCGTCTTGCATCAGACTGTGGCCACCGGTATCGTCGGCACAGGTGTAGTCGGGCGAGAGAAGCAGAACTCGGTCACGGAGAGTCAGGCGCGCAGCTCCATCGCGGTCTTGAAGAGGGCTTCCACATTGGGCCAGGGGAAGCCGGGATCGACTTCGAGGTAGAGCCAGGAACCGCCCTCCAACGTGTGCATCTCGTCGATGAGGCGCCGGACGTTGTCACGCACCTGACTGGGCGTGCCGTGCTGCAGCAGTTCGCCGCGGTCGGGGTGGATCTCGACCGCCAGGCCGAGGTCGCGGCAACGGGCGTGGAGTTCGGCGGGTTTGAACAGCGTGATCTGCGGCCAGATCGCGTTCACCCCCAGGTCGCGGAAGTCTTCCAGGATCGGCTCGACCCAGCCGCACACATGGAAGAAGATGCGGATGTCGGCCTGTCGCAACCCGGCAAAGACCTGTTCGTAGCGGGGTTTGAAGAAGCTCCTCCAGGTGGCTGGCGAGATCAGCAGGGCGGTCGTGGTGCCGAAGTCGTCGCCCACGATTACGCCGTCGCTGCCCCTGGCGATGGCACGGCCGGCATGGGCTTGCATGTGCTGCAGAACCCGATCGGCGAGGCGGCCCAGGCGCGGGTCGGCCAGGGCCAGATCGGCCAGCACATCCTCGAAGCGGCGGATGCAGTGCAGCTTTTCGAAGAGGCTCCCCGCGCCGTCGAGGCGGAAACCGCGGCGCTGGTGTTCGGCCAGCTCGCCGCGGGCGGCGGCCAGTTCCGCGCCTACCAGCGCTGGGGCCGGGGCCGGCATGGCGTAGGTCTCAACCGTATCCAGGTCCTCGACCGGCCAGGCCACCGGATGTCCCCAGATGCCGGGGATGCGGTACTCCCAGCGTGTGCCCCACTCGTCGGTGCGGAAGGCGTGGTAGGAGCCGTCGGGGTCGACGTCGGTGGCCGGCAGCGGCGGCGGCAAGCGGACCCCGTCCAGCGCTCCGAAATCATGGCCGCAGGCCTGGATCAGGTCCAACAGCTTCTGGCCGTGCTCATGCAACCCGCCCGCCGCGGCAGAAAGGCGCAGTGGCACCTTGTCCACGGGCCGGTAGTCCAAGGCGGCGAAAATGCGTTCGCGGGAGGTCATGGTGCCATTCCTCTGCCGTCTCTCAGAATCTGAAACGCTCAACTTTAGACGTTCACCTTTCAACGCACAAGGCAACAAGGAACAATGCGGCATTGCAGGTGCGAGACTGTCCGACTACAGTGAATCTGTCGTCGTTCAAGGGTTGTGTGATCTTGACGGTGGAGAAGCGGATGACAGCCATGCGTACACTTGCTCTTGTCTTGACCGTGTCCGGTGGCGCCTGGGCCGCGGACTGGGCGGCCTTTGTGCGGCCTGACTGTACGGTGGTGCTGTCTCGAGGCGGCCAGGAGATCGGCACGCTCGAGCCCGGGTTGTTCCAGAAGGAGTGGCGCGGCGCCGGACCTGGCGCGCCCCGACCGGCGCCCGTGACCGAGCCCCGGCGCACCGTGGTGCGGGCGCCCGATGGCCAGGAGGTGGACTGCGAACTGCGCGCCGAGGTGGTCGGGACGGGCGTTGTGCTGCACTATCGCCTCGTGCCGAAGCAGGCCATCGAGCTGAACAGTCTGCACGTGAGTTTCGACCTTCCGGAGCACATCGTGCGCGGCGCCAGCTTCAGCGCCGACGGCAAGCCGGGCAGCTTCCCGGCTGAGCGCGGCGCGACGCATCTCTACGGCTCGGAGCCAACGCGGGCACTGGCCCTGTCGTGGGCCGATGGGGCGCGTCTGGAGTTCAGCAGCGCCGAGCCGGTGCCCATGCTGGTGCAGGACAACCGGCAGTGGGGGCCGAATTTCTGCGTCCGCATCGGGCCGCAGATGACCCCGCCGCGTCTGTGGCCGGCCGCGGAGGCCTGGACGGTCGATCTCACCGTGACGGCGGTCGGCGGCATGAGCCTGAGCATTGACGAACCGGTCACCCTCGAGGCCGGCGAGGAATGGCTGCCGTTGGCGGTGGCGCTGGACATCGAGCCCGGCTCGGCGCTCGACTTCTCGGGGTTACGGCCCACGGCGATGCCGGCGGGAAAGCAGGGTCGGGTGATCTCGACCCCGACGGGGCAGTTTGCCTTCGCGGAAGCGCCGACGGTTCCCCGGCGTTTTTATGGGGTCAATCTGTGCTTCACGGCGCAGTACCTCGCCCCGGAGCAGGCCGAGGCGCTGGCGGAACGGCTGATGCGGCTGGGCTACAACGCGGTGCGTTTCCATCACTACGAGTCGGTGCTGGCGGAGCGTAGCGGCGGGACCTCGACCAAGGCGAAGGCGGACGTCTTCGACCAACTCGATCACCTGGCTGCCGCCCTCAAGCAGCGCGGCATCTACATGACCACCGACCTCTTTGTGTCGCGCCAGGTTTTTGCGGCCGAGATCTGGCCGGGGGCCACAGGCAACGTGGCCATGGACGAGTTCAAGATGCTGGTGCCCGTGAATGAGGCTGCCTTTGCGAACTTCGCGGCCTGGACGCGAACCTTCCTGGAGCACGTCAACCCCTACACCGGCCTGCGCTACGCGGACGAGCCGGCCCTGGCCTGGCTGAGCCTGATCAACGAGGGCAATGTCGGCAATTTCATCGGTAGCTGCAGTGAGCGTGCCCGCGCCGACTGGCAGCGTGCCTGGAGCGCCTGGCTGCTGCGGACCTACGGTACAGCGGCGGCGGTCGGGGTGGCCTGGGGCAAAGCGGTCGAGGGCGAGCTGAGCGCCGACACCGCCGTCCTGCCCAAGAGCTTCACCGAGGACTCGGTCTCGGGGCGCGACTTTGCCGCCTTCCTGGCCGACACCGAGCTGGCGCTGTTCCGCCGGGTGAAGACGCTGTTGCGCGACGAACTGAAGTGCCAGGCGTTGCTCACCAACATGAACGGCTGGAGCAATACGGCGCAGTCGCAGCGGGTGCGGCTGGAGTGTGACTATGTGGATGACCACTTCTACGTCGACCACCCGCAGTTCATCGAGCAGCCCTGGCGCCTGCCCTCGCGCTGCGCCAACACCAGCCCGGTGGCGGTCGGCGCGCCGGGGGGACGCAACCTGGCCTTCACCCGGCTGCTGGACAAGCCTTTCACCGTCAGCGAGTACAACTACTCCGGGCCGGGGCGTTACCGGGGGGTGGGCGGCATCCTGACGGGCTGTATGGCGGCGCTGCAGGAGTGGTCCGTGGTCTGGCGTTTCGCCTACAGCCACAACCGCGAGAACCTGTTCAAAGCGTCTGGTGCGGGCTACTTCGACCTGGCCACCGACCCCTTGAATCAGGCCGCCGAACGGGCCACGCTGTGCCTGTTCCTGCGCGGCGACCTCTCGCCGGTCGGCCGGACGGTGGCGGTGACGATGGACCCGGCGGAATTGGCTCGTCGGCAAGGCCGCCAAGGGAGCATCGTGCCGCCCTGGTCAGGGCTGGTGACGGTAGCTAAGGTGGGGCTGTTCCTGGGTGCCCGGGACACGGCGGTGCCAGCGGATCTAACGCTACCGACGTCGGACTCGTCGCCGCTAGGTACGGCTCCGGTCGCGGCGGCGCCATATGCGGAGGCCGCCGGCGCCGCCATCGTGCAGGCACTCAAAGAGCGTGCCTGGCTCGGCGCCGACAACTCCACTGACCTGGGCGCCCGGCGGGCGCAGAGCGCCAGTGGCCAGTTCACCTTGGACGGCCCGGCGGATACCATGATCCTGGATACCCCCTGCACCGCCGGGTGTTTTGCCCCAGCCGGCAAGACCGTCGAGACGGCCGCGGCCCGCTTCGCCATCCGGGACACCGACGCCACGGTCTGGGTCTCGAGCCTCGATGGCCAGCCTGTCGCCACCAGCCGACGGCTGCTGATCACGCACCTGACCGATCTCCAGAATACGGGAGTAAAGTATGCTGACCGGGCGCGCACGACGCTGCTGGCCTGGGGCAGCACGCCGCACCTGCTGCGCAACGGCGCCGCCACGGTGACCCTCAAGCGCGGTGCGAGCAAGGCTGAGGCGTGGGGGCTGAGCACCAGCGGCCGCCGGCTGGCGGCGCTGCCCGTGCGGGCGTCTGGGCAGGAGGTGGTGCTGGAGCTGGCCGTAAAGAGTGACGCGGGAGCCCGGATGATCTACGAGGTGCTGCTGGAGTGATGCGGATGGCACGGTCACGAGACGCTCAGGAGAATCACATGAGCACGGAACGGCAATGTCCGCGGTGTCGGGTAGCCCTGGCGTCTGCTTCTCTGCTCGAAGGCGGCCGGGTGCAGGTGGACGTGTGCCCGCAGTGTCGCGGTATCTGGTTCGATGCGGACGAACTGCAGACGGTCCTCGACGCCGCGGCCGACGAGCAGGCGCGCGTTGACCGGCAGCTCATCGGCGCCCTGACCGACCGCAACGCCGGGCCAGCGGAAGTGTGCTACGTGCCCTGCCCGGTGTGTTCGAAGATGATGAACCGCTGCGCTCACGGGCATCGCAGCGGCGTGGTGGCGGACCGCTGCGTGGCGCATGGTGTGTGGCTTGACGGCGGCGAGCTGGAAACGCTTTTCGATTGGGTCGCGGCCGGGGGCCATCTGCTGGATACGCAGGTCTCCGAGGAGCGCCGCCAGGACGAGGCCCGGCGCGAACGGTCTCGAGGCCAACGTCTGGCGGCGTCAGGACCGCTCCAGGAGGACTGCCTGGCCAGGGACCGCCGCGACCGGCACCGCTCGGGCGGCTGGCTGGCCGACGCCCTGGCCGACGTGCTCGAGAAGATCGTCTCCTAACCGCACCAGGAAAAGCTCGATGCAAGACCCTGTCCGAATCGTCGCCTTCGGGGATTCCATGACCGCGTGTGCCGCACTGACGCCGCCGCAGCGCTGGCCAGCGCTGCTGCAACGTCGCCTGAACCGCGCTTTCCCCGAGGTTTCTTTCGAGGTAATCAATGCCGGGGTGGGCGGCAATACGTCGCGCGAAGGGCTGGCCAGGCTGGCGCGCGACGTACTGGCACGGCGACCGGCGCTGACACTGGTGCAGTTCGGCGGCAACGATGCGACGACCGATGCGGCCCGGGTGGTCGAGGGTGAGGAGTTCTCGCGGAATCTCGGGACCCTGCGGCGGCGGCTGCTGGCGATCGGTTCCGCGGTTGCCTGGGTGACCTTTCCACCGGTGATCGATGCCTGGCATAGCTGGAGCGCCCCGGGAAACACGGTGGCACAGGAGAAGTTCCTGCCCGCCGGCGGCTCGGACTACTTCCTGCACCGCTATCGGCAACGCACGCGGGCCATCGCCCAGCGGCACGGGGATTTGCTGATCGACCTGTATGGCGGCATGCGGCAAGTCCTCGAGCGCGGCGGTTGCGCGCGCTTTGTCATGCCCGACGGCGTACACTTCACTGCGGCCGGCAGCCGCGAGGCTGGCGTGATCGTCTGCCAGGCGTTGCTGCCATATCTGAGTCAGACGCTGGCGATCGAGATACGGTAAACACGGAGCGGAGCGACCATGAATGTCTGTGTCGTCGGCGGGACGGGCAACATCAGTACCCCCATCGTGCGCCTTCTGCTGGAGGTCGGGCACGAGGTTACGGTCTTCAACCGGGGCAAACGCGCTCCGCTGCCGGCGGGGGTGAAAGTGATCGTGGGGGACCGCAAGGAGCGGGCCACCTTCGAAGCAGCGATGCAGGCGCGCCATTTCGATGCGGCCATCGACATGATCTGTTTCGACGCCGAGGATGCGCGCAGCACCCTGCGGGCGTTTGCCGGGGCCAAACACGTGGTGTACTGCTCGACGGTGTGTACCTACGGCGTGCAGTATGACTGGTTCCCCGTGACCGAAGACCACCCGTTGCGGCCCATCACCGACTACGGTCGCAACAAGGTCGCCGCGGACCGCGTCTTTATGGAGGCCTACTATCGCGATGGCTTCCCGATCACCATCATCAAGCCCACGACGACCTTCGGGCCCCAGTGGTCGTTGTTGCGCCAGATCGCCTGGGAGGCAACCTGGGTGGACCGCGTCCGCAAGGGCAAACCGATCGCCGTCTGCGGCGACGGTCGCGCCCTGCACCAGTGGCTGCTGGTGGACGAGGCGGCGCCGGCCTTCGTCTTCACCCTCGGCCGGGAGCGCTGCATCGGCCAGACGTACAACATGATGAAGAGCGAGTCCGGCACCTGGGCCGACTACCATCGGACGGCCATGAAGGTCATCGGACGCGAGGTCGAGTTGGTCGGGGTGCCGCTGGATACGCTGCTGGCGGCCAAGGTGCCCAATGTCGGCATCTGCCGCGATATCTTCTCCCACAACAGCATCTACAGCCCGGCGCGGTTGATGCGGGATGTGCCCGAGTTCCGCCCCCGGCTTTCCCTCGAGGCTTCCATCGCTTGTGTCTACGAGGCGATGTGTCGCGAGAAGCGCGTGCCGGACTCCGACGCGGAGACCTGGGAGGACCGGCTGATCGCAGCGCAGCGTCAGGTCGGCGAACGGGCGCTGGGGTGAGCCTGGCCATCCCAAGCTTGTAGGAGAACCGCGGTTCTCATCAAGACCCGGGCGGGCGGGCGGGGGCGGCCCGCCCCTGTTCCGGGCCGGGCGGACTTGCTGCGGCGGCCCAGGCCTGTTCCGGGCCGGGCGGTACGACCCGGCCCGTTGGAGGGCGGCGCTGCGTCGCCGCCGCGGCGCTCGCGCAGGAGCGCCCTCCAACGCCCGTCGCGCCGCGGCGGGCGGAATGAGACCGCGAGGCCTGGCCGGGCGGGTTTCTCCCCTCGACCTCTCGCCCCCGCATCTTCTCAGCGCTTCCGACCGGCTGGCGAATTTCCGCGGAGCGCCAATGCATTCGGGGCCTCGCTCGTCACTTCAGCATGTGCCGTCCTGTCGGTTAGTACGGCGCGGGGCGGGGTTGGGTGGGGTCAGACGACCGAGGAGAGGGTCTGCTTCGGCAGGCGCTGGTATAGTCGTGACGGCGCGACCTCAGGGGCGGTACCGTCCGGGAGCTCAGGGTAGAGGAGACGTGCAGAGTGAGCGAACTGCAAGGTCCGCGCCGGGACTTCAACGCACGCTCCTTTGCGCTTGGGCTAGTCAGCCTGACGTTACTCGCGGTCTGGTCGCATTGGCACAACGTCATCGCGGTCAACCGCACCTCCCTCAACGATGGCTCGCCGCCGGTGGGCGCGGTGGGCGTGTTTCTCGGGGTCTTTCTGTTAGTGCTGCTCTGGGAACTGTGCAACCGCAAGCTGCGTTTGCCCCGGGGCGAGTTGATCGTCGTCTATGCCATGCTGATGGTGGCCGCGCCGTGGATGAGCCACGGCATCTGGTACCGCTTCATCGGCCTGGTCTACACCATCCCGCGCGATGCCGACCAGGAACGGCTCTACCCGCATTACTCGGACAAGCTCTGGCCGCACGGCCCGCAACTGAACGGGAACCGCGATCTTGCCAAGGGCTTCGAAGGGTACCACCTGACCATCGCCCCAACGAAGGACGATGACGACGTCGAGGCCACCCTGCCCGAGTCGGCCGGGCGCGTGACCCTCGAGACGGTCAGTGCCGAGGCGCAGCAGGTGACCCGCTGCCTGGCCATGCGGACCCAGGACGTGGAGCTGCTGAAGCTGCGCTGCCGCATCCCCACGGTTGTGGCTGGCCGCGTGCAACTGGTGCCGGGGGAGAATTACCTGCTCAGCTACCTGGCCCGCATCGAGAACGCCCGTGGCTCGACCCTGCTCACCTGCTACCTGCTGAGCGACAAGAAAGACAAGACGCCGGTCAACGCGTTGAACCGCGACACCAAGATCAGCTTCTCGACGCCCGCCGCGTTCCAGCCGGTGCATCAGCCCAAGATTCTGATCCCCGACCGACTGGGCGAGTACCTCGACATCGTGTTCGAGTTCAAGGGCGCCGGCACGGTGCAGCTGGCCGATATCCGCTTCTACAACAACGAGGCCATTCAGTCCTTGTACCTAGGGCGCACCGAGGTCCGCGAATCGGACCTTGAACGCCTGCCTGCCAATGAGCGCGCCCGGGTTGACGTCCGCCCGGACAGCTCATGGTCCTTCCGCGGTATCCTGCACCGTTTGCGCGGCAATATCCCCTTGGCTCAATGGGCCCAGCCCGCCCTGCTGTGGGGCAGCCTGATCATGGTGCTGTATGTGGCAATCTTCGCGGTGATGCTGATGCTGCGCCGACAGTGGGCCGAGAACGAGCGTTTTGGCTTTCCCATGCTGATCTTCCCGCGCACTCTGCTGGAAGAGGAACAGGGCGCGGACGGCTGTTTCCGCTTCACCGTCTTCCGCCGCCGGGCGACCTGGGTGGGGTTTGGCATCGCGGTGTTTCTGATTGCTCTGCGCGGCTTCAACCACTACTTCGAGACGCCGTACCTGAAGACCGAGTTGGACCTGACCAAGTTCGTGGAAAACAACCGTCCGCTGCTGTCGTTCTTCCGCGGCTTCTACGGGCATCCCTTCAACATCTCGCTGGTGATGCTGCCGATTGCCTTCTTCATCGAACTGGAGTTGCTGGGCAGCATCCTGCTGTGCTTTCTGGTCTGTTCGCTGCCTTTCTACCTGCGCGAGGAGATGTTCACCAGTTGGCGGTCGGTCAAGGATTTTCCCTTCATCTTCCAGCAGCACACGGGAGCGTACATGGCGCTGGCGGTCATCGCCCTGTATGCCGGACGGCAGCATCTGTGGGACGTGCTGCGTCGCGCCTGCGGGAGAGCTGATGCGGTGGATGACCAGCAGGAAGCCTGGAGCTACCGGAAGGCGCTGCTGATCCTGGGCGTGTCGCTGCTGTTTCTTTGTTTCTGGATGCAATACGTCGGCGTGGGGTTCTCATTGGGGCTTGGCTTTGTTACTGGTGGGGTCACCGGGTTTCAGCAGCTCACCGCGCACCTCCGCAACCCGCTCGCTGGGAAGCGGAGTGGCCGG